>NZ_BDGM02000027.1:0-36153 GCF_001748485.2 Tepidibacillus sp. HK-1
GCCATATTCGCTACACAGATCTTTGACAGAAGTGCCTGAATGATACAAATCCACAATCGTTTTCTTAAAGTCATCATTGAATTTTTTGCGTTTCATATTGGACACATCCTCTCCCGTTTTTATTGTAAGGGACTTAACTAAGTTGTGTCCATGAAACTATACTAACATCAAGGGTGCTTGATAACTCGTAATCTATCACTTTACGCCTGAACCAATCGATGATTGTAAAAAGGTACATGAATCCCCGTCCCATGCGTATATAAGTGATATCCACACCCCACACATAATCCGGACGGATGATGTCCAATCCACGAAACAAATAGGGTCTGTAATATTTGGCATGTAGCCGCTTGCTAAGGTTAGGCTTAGGATAGATGGCTTGAATACTCATGAGACGCATGAGACGGTGTAAGCGTTTACGATTGACATCATATCCTTTCTCACGAAGTTTCGCTGTCATGCGCCGATAGCCAAAGTATGGATGGTCGGTATCAAGCACATCAATCACATGCATTATCTGGATGTTTTCTGCGCTCTCTGTATCTCGCCCTATGGGAGCATTATAGATTGATTAAGCCAGTACTTTTTTTAAACCATATACTAGAAAAAATCAAGCATTATAAGTTTTAACCGCAAGATTTAAAATACTCGATATCCATAATTCTTCAATTAAATATATAAATATTATGATGCGTAATAACATCTTGTGGGGAATTAGTTAGTTTCTTAAAACCTGATAATAAAATAGCATATACACTATCTGTTGTACTACTTGTTAATTCAATCTCATTATTATTTATCCTATAATATGTACCAAACATACCTATCTTTTGCATTTTCCCTGTAGTACGGATCACGTAATCGTTTGATTGATTATTTATATATATATCCTCGTGATGAATAATGATATCTACCATCTTAAATAGTTTTTTTACTGAAAGATAATTTGAGTTTGGTTCAAAGTTCCCGTCTCTATTAGTTTTTAGTAAAAAATATTCCTTATCTGGTGGAGCAAATTTTCCTTGTGTATATACATACTCATGATAAAAATTTGTTTTTTCTCTTTTTACTAAGTTTAAAAGAATATATTGTATTTCCCCGTCTTTACTGAAAGCTAGTTCAAATTTTTCTACTTTTTCATCACCGCTTATATCTACTTTTTTTGCAAATAAATCCCATTCATTTAAAAAATCGATTTCCTTAATATTAGATTCAGAAAATAGAGGGATCTCAAATTCCGTTTTGTAATTATTACTACACCCCGAAACTAGAAAGCTGATAATTAAAATAAATAACATTAGAGTAGTTTTTTTCATAGAACATCCTCTCCATATTAAAAGCCCAAAACAACGCCTCATACCTAAGAAATGGTATGAGGTGTTAATGTCTTAAGCTCAAATCATATTTTAATATCCTGGTGATGTGCTTTTATCATAAGAATACCGTACACTATAACTATCACTAACTGGTTTAACAGTTGGAGTTTGGTCCCATAAAATAAATTCAGCACTTATATTAATATCTATCGGTACATAAAAAGCAACGGTACTAGATTTCCATGCACTCATTAACTTCATTAAGTCACCGTTAGCTTGCCCAGAATAAGTCCAATGATTATATTCAGGATCAACAGTCTGAGTATTAAGACTTAAATCAACAGAATTAGTTGTTGAATACCCTATATTTATATTCCAAGGATATCCAATAGAAATTGACCAGGATGTTCCAGACCCATTACCTGGAGAACCATATTGAAGATCATCAACAGACGCTACTAGATCATGATTAACATGTACAGTACCATTTACATATGCATTATATGCATTAGTGATTGTACGTGTTTCTAATGTAAAGTAATCCCATTCATGTACTGTTTCATCCGTATTTTGGGCTAAGTCCCAATCCGTATCTACTCTACCAACTAAGGTTGAACCATCATAAGCAGAAATTTCCCAAGTAGTAGGACTTGATTTTCTAATGATATTGCTGCTTGCAAAAGCCTTATTTTGTGTCAAGAAGCCTAAAGCATTTTGATTTTCCGTATCTTCATTATCAATTTTTGTTGACACATAGTACAAAATTTCTCTTAAATAATTATACTCAGTAAGATTTTCATTCGACTTAATAGTACCAGTATATAAATTATGTCCACCTACTGTCGAATATCCTACAATATCATAAGTTTTTTGAGTTCTATTTTTTACATCTTTTTTTTCTGTGGCTGGTACAGCTAAATTTAGTACCATTCCATTACTCTGTTTTACTGATAGCTGGTCTAACCCAAGAACTTCTTTATAATCATTGTAAGATACATCTCCATAAAGATATACTGTTTTCCCTTCATCAAGCATTTGTTTTAGATAAGTTTTTAAATTATCATTTTCTTTTACATCATTAAGTGGATAAGCAATATCCGTATAATTCTTGGTAATTGGTGTATCGGCTTTACTAATATTAAATGTTTTTACCTTTAATTTACTATTATTTAAATAAACTTTTTCTTTGATAATGGAATCATCATCTTTAACACTTGTTTTTTGAATATATTCTACAACATAATTAGCATCTTTTGGACCAAAGAAAAGTACACTTCTATCCCTTTGTTTTGCATGAATAGAAGTCAAATTAATTTGAAAAGGCAAAACTAAAGCTAACATAGTTAAAATCAAAGTTAACATAGTAAACTTCTTCTTCATTTTTCTTCCTCCTTTTTTCTAACCATAAAATAATAGTACTCAGGGAATTAAAACAAATTTAGTACCACTCATAAGGAGTTTTTTAACTAGATTAAAGTTAAACATGATTTTTTATATCAATGGAAATTTATTGTATAATTATCATAACTTATACAGTCAATTCCGTAAATTGGGAAACTTGATATAAAGTACCTTAGTTAATTTGGGTTTTTAAGGTGAAGTTTCCCAACTTAAAAGGGATGGTTATTGATGAAGATAGGGGATAAAATTAGGTATTATAGGATAAAGAAGGGATTAACTCAATCACAATTGGCTGAGGGGATCTGCTCCAAATCTTATTTAAGCAAGATAATTAACAATAAATAGTTTTGATAAAGCGAAAGAATGGATTGAAAAAGGAAAATCAACACTTTTATAAAAAATCATGCTATTATTATCGCTTAGCCATCGATTCTAGGAACACCCTTTCCCAACAAGTATTGAATTGAATATGTAACATTTGGTTAAAGGCGTAAGGTTTTTCTTTTTAAGAATTTGAATAACAAGTAAATAACGAATAGAACAACAGCCAATGATGTCAACGCTGACGCCATTGTCAGTGAGAAATTTACCGTCAAAGAGCGTGAGCGTTGACACTATGTGAGCATTATAGACAACGCCTTCTAATTAGATCTTGTTTTAAGAATTACGGTAATACAATATTTAATTCTTTATTCAAAAAGACTTGCCCTTTATATTTGTTATATGCTTTTTCTTTTATTTCATCTCTAGCTTTTTCTTTAGTTTTATTAATATATTCAGATTTCTGCATTTCCAAATTAATATAGTCACTAATCATTTTATTCTTCTTATAAGTTTCAATCCAGTAAACATTCCAATACTCATCAAAAGTTAAACCAAGTTCTTGTATTTTTGCTTCCTGTATTTTTTTAATATCATCTGATACTTTTTGGTAATTTGCTAATTGTTCTTCTTTTGCTAAATTCGCTTCTTTGTCATTTGGAGGAGTAATGCCAACATTTTTAGCTTCTAAATATAGAAATTCATTTAATAATTTATTTTTTATTATTTGCCCTTCAGAAATTGTATAATTTGGATTACCATTTAGTTCTCTATTAACTTTCTCAAATTCATTTTTAATATTAATAACATCTTCTTTCGTTATTTTAAAATCATTAAATTGGGCTACAATAGTACCATCATTTATTTTATTATCTTTAATTTCTTGGTAGATTTCCCATATTCCTTTATTAAAAGCATTTGTAGGAATTGCTAAACCTAAAACTGCTCCCAAAAAAACAAAACTGATAATAGTTATAATTATTGATTTCTTTTTCATTATTTTTCTACTCCTTTTTATTAGGTAGTCCAATCACCAGAAACATCAACCACACCAGAATTCCATAAAATGGTTGAAGAAGAATCGCCTTTAAAGTAAACTCTACTTTCTACAGGTCGAGTTCTACCATAGAGAAATGTTAAGTTTTCTGTATCCTCAATTGCACGAACCCATCCATCATTAGGATCATACATAAATGTATGACTCCCTGTTAAAGATTTACTTAAACCATTAACTTTAATATAACTTACTCCCATCGAAGCATTTAATTGATTGAAATGCATTTCTAGAGCTTTTGCTTCAGTATACAAATATGCAATAAAAGTATTGTCTACTGAATCTTGTACATGCTGTGCTGTTAAAGTTCCATAAAGATTAGTATAATACATTTGACCATTAGAATCACTATGCACAATAACTCCACTATTCTGCCAAGAGTCATTAACTGCAGCATTTACCTCTGTACTTATCTGTACAAAAGTAAGTGCAAAAATAAATAGTAAACTAATAACTAATGACTTTTTTCTTATTTTTCCCACTGTTGTTACCCCCTTTACAAATTTTATATTTAAAATACATTTCGTTATCAAATAAGAGCAGTTACTCCTGCTACATAGTAAAGCTATTGAAGTACCATTATATGATTCGTAACCGTTATATTGTACTGTGCTATTGATCTGTGCTAAAAATATTAACTCCCACATGTGTACCATGATCATTGTCATCCATATAATCAGTTGTTCCTTCTACAAAAGTTGTTCTTCTTTAAATATGAACTTTTTGATATCAATGGAAACTTTTTATATAATTATCATAACTTATACAGTCAATTCCGTAAATTGGGAAACTTGATATAATGTACCTTAGTTAAATTTGGTTTTTTAAGGTGAAGTTTCCCAACTTAAAAGGGGTGGTTATTGATGAAGATAGGGGATAAAATTAGGTATTATAGGATAAAGAAGGGATTAACTCAATCACAATTGGCTGAGGGGATCTGCTCTAAATCTTATTTAAGCAAGATAGAAAATAATTTAGAAGTACCCCATAAGGAAGTAGTAGGCTTTATTTTCGAAAGATTAGGACTTTCTTCAATGGAAGAAGATTTGGAATCTATTGAAACAATAAAGAACAAATTACAAGAATGGTATGAAGTCATTATAAGTAGAGAAAAAGATATGGCCATAGAAATGGAAAAGGCCATTCGTAAAGAGGTTAAAAAGATTGAAGAACCAACTATTTTAATCGATTATCAATTATTTTCTCTTAGATATCAATTATTATTAAGGAACTTACATGAAGCTGAAAATATTATAGATGAACTAAAAATAGTAGAAAATGGGTTTTCTGAGCAACAAACATATTATTTCTATACCTTCTATGGACTCTATAAGTACATGAAAAATGATTTGTTAGAATCACTAGAATATTATTCAAAAGCTGAAAAAATAAGCCAAGATATTCATATTACCGAACCTGAATTAAACTATCTATTATCCCTTGTTCATAGCAGACTTTATCATATTACCTTCGCAATACATTATGCAAATTCCTCCTTAGAACTATTTAACCATAATATGGATTATATGCGAAGTATTGAAACGCAATCAATCTTATCCATCAACTACATACGTTTACACGAATACGAAAAAGCAGAACACTACTTGAATAATTCATTAAAGACTGCCATAAAATTAAACGATCCCTATCTATTAAGTAATATTTATCATAACCTTGGTTACCTTTTTTCTAAAATGAATCGACATGAACAAGCGATTGATTACTATATCAAAAGTTGTAAATTAAAGAAAGGACAATATGACAGAATTACAAACACAATATTTTACATGGTTGAGAGTTATTTAGCAATAAATAGTTTTGGTAAAGCGAAAGAATGGCTTGAAAAAGGAATTAAAATTGCTGAAGACATCAGTTTATCATCGATCAAACAAAACTGTATCTTTTGAAATTAAAATACTTCAATGACAATGATGATAAATATATTAGGTTTATCGAAGAAGTTGGAATTCCATATCTAGAAGAAAAACAGACTTGGAAGGAACTAAGTGAATCAGCAGAACATTTAGCTGATTATTATGCAAATCAACACTTTTATAAAAAATCATGCTATTATTATCGCTTAGCCATCGATTCTAGGAAAAAATTTCAAATGTGAGGTGATGTTTAAATGAGAAAAGTACTTTTTTCTTTCGTATTCGTATTCAGTCTCTTCGTATTAACTACTTCTCTGCCAACTAATACTTTTGCCGAAGAACACCCTCTTCCTACAAGTATTGAATTGAATATGTAACATTTGGTTAAGATTTTTTTTGCTATGTTTTTGTTGTGATCATGGAATTAACCAACATTGATAAGCCCATACAAAAACCTCACGCTATTTTATGGTATAAATGATACCACAAAAGGTGTGGGGCTTATCTTTTAAATTATTTTGTAACCACGTATTTTCTACGGCGGAAAATGGGTGGTTTTTTCTTAACTTAATTGACGGATGTTTTGTAAGTAGATTGTCATGTGCAAAAACTAAAAGTAACGACAATCAAAAGAGGTGTAGAAAAAAATGGTGAAAAATAGAGAGAGACATTCCAGCTTCTCCGCCTTGTCTTTCTCTGCTGTTGTCCATATTTCCAAACTTCATTTCCAATTCACCATGGGAAATTCTTACGTAATGTGCAAGAGTTAGAGGACAATCATAGCGAAAATTCAGCTCATCTTTTGGAATTGGTGTTTAATGATCTATTCATCCTTACGCTTTCCAACAGGCTCAAGAAAACCAAAATCTACATACCAATGGTTCATTTCCGTATGGAAACAAGTGCGTGCAGTGACAAAACAAATGATTGGCCTGTAAGTCTTCCCTCATTTCAAGCGTAAATGAAAGGTTATTGAAATTCAAAGAAAAAATGAGATGAGCACAAAATGGATGAACAACTAAGAGAGCAAATTGCTGCATTTCGATACAGTCTCAATGCTCCAATCAAGCTTTATATGATGCTGCAATTTAAAAAAGAACATCATTCACAATATACACAATGAGTGGCTTATTCGTCATTAAAATGATTGTCAGTCGAATTCTTTCAATCCTTACGGGTTGACATCAAAACGCTCACGTCATTGTCGGTAGGAAATTTACCGTCAAAGAGCGTGAGCGTTGACATTGTAGACTAAGATGGAAACTTATACTAAAAATCCTTTTTGATAGTCTCGTAAACTAGCACAAAAAACATAAAAAAATACTGTCTCATCTGTACTTTTCAAGGATTAGCTTTTATAAAAAATTCAATGCTGTACTTTATACTCATTAACCTTTACATCTGTAATTTCCCATATAAACTTTTTTTTCTTTAAATAAAAAGTCACTAAAGCCGTATAAACACTATTTACGTTACCGTCTGGATTATATTTTTCTGATGTAAAAACACCAATTACAGTAGTTACATTATCACTTTCTGCTTTATGAACAAAGATATGTGGGGATGGTAATTTATTTGATTTAAAATAGTTTAAAACGTTTGATATTTCTTTTGTAACTTTCTGTTGTTCTTTTAACTGGTTTCCTGCCTCAATTTTATTAATTACTTTTAATACTACTTTTTCCGGTGATAAGTTAATTGATAAAATATAGAAGAAAATAGATAAAGTTATTAATACTGATATTGAGATTATTATTTTTTTACCCATACTTCACATCCTAAGGAAAACACCCCGAATGGCGTTTAATTTAATAAGGCATTGTTCCTTGTGATGCCCCATTATGGTACACCTGCCCATATTTGTATAGTAATATACTTAGTAATTTCATCTTGAGTAGCTTCTATTTGATAAACACCAGGTTCTATTTCAATTTCTTTTGATTTGTCATTTGCAAAGTTAACATTGGGAATCCCTAAAATTCCCATTCATTTAACTAGATAAAAGCTAAAAGCTAACATGAATAATTGCTATTAGCTGGAGATTTATTATATAATTATCATACCTTATACAACGTTTGCCGTAAATTGGGAAACTTTGATATAATGTACTTCAATTAAATCTAGTTTTTAAGGTGAAGTTTCCCAACTTAAAAGGGGTGAAAAAAGGATGGCTCTCACAAGCTCAAAGTAGAGGCACATCCTTCCGGGAAGGGTAAATCTGCCTTGTCCTTTCCCCATTCTATTCCTCTTCCTCATCATCGGCCTCGACGTAAGTGATTTTTACGCCTAGGCTTTTTAAAAGGTTTAGAACCTCTTCATTTAGTTTTGGGTCATACATTAAGCCAATTTGTTCAACTAGCTCCAATTCCTCTAGGTATCCATTTTCGGCATCCTCAATCAATTCAATGATATCGTCTAACTCTTTTTCCTGTAATTCCTTTAGGATTTCTTCCTTTGTCATTTGCTTTTTCACTCCTATTTCTCTATCTTGATTTTCTTGTAACCTTTTTCCATTTTTATTATATCCATTTTGGGGCAGGATTTCATCAGGCTGATCATTTTTTCTGGTCATCCCCTTGTAATACATAGGATTTAAACAATTGTTCACTTTCAGCCTGTAGCATGTAATTTAAGAATCGGTGTGTATAGATAAAACCGCGAAATTTTGCTTTTACAATGCGAACCGTCCGTTGTTGTTCTTCTTCAATTACCATCCCTCCTAACTCTTTCATTTGTCTCTTAATCGATCGTAAATCTTTTTCGATTTTCTTTTGCACCTCAAATAATGTATCTTGATAAACCCTTGTTAATTTACAAGCCGATTGTTGAATCATTTTACGGTCGAATTCCAGTACTTTAAGCATAATATGTAGAATCACATACTGCTTCACCAAATGGGAAAAATCTAGATATTCCTTTGGATACATTAACATGCTCATTCCCCCATGAAAATAACTTAATTGGTGTTTATAATTCTATTATATGCGAATAAACGTTCGATTAGAAGAGGGAAAATGAGGGAGTGATTAACGAGATTCACTCCCTTGTGACTTTAGGTTTTCACTTATTCCTTAATTAAAGGGTTCCATGTGTACCAGGCTGTGCCGGTTCGGAAATCTTACTTAATGCTTGTCCTGCTTCATCAATATGAATATTTCTTACTGCTAAATCACCAAGGGAAACGATTCCTACAAGGTTACCATTTTCCACTACAGGTAAGCGACGAATTTGCTTTTCTGCCATTAGGCGAGCAGCTTCATGAACATCCATGTCTGGTGTCCCAACGACTACATCCTTTGACATTAACCCATCAATTGCAAAAGAGCCTGAGCGTTTTTCGGCATATCCACGCAATACAAGGTCACGATCTGTAATCATACCAATTACATTTTGACCATCTACTACTGGAATAGCGCCCACATTTAACTGCGACATTTTTTGTGCTACCTCATAAGCATTATCTTGAAGTGAAACTGTAGCTACATTCGTGGTCATAATATCACGTAATGTCGTCATCTAATTTCCTCCTTTCTAATCTCTCCTTAGCATAACCCAGAGACCTAAAGAGTATTCTATACATTTTATCATCAGTTCGAGAGTGACCGTTCAGTTTACGGCCTAATAAACATTTGGGTCCAATAATATTTGCCAGTCCCACCTTCAGCATAGCCTACCCCTATTTCTGTAAAATTTGGATTTAAAATATTTTGCCGATGTCCTGAACTTCCCATCCAACCCTTCATCACCTGCCATGCCGTGGTTTGCCCCATCGCAATATTTTCACCAGCATAGGAGAAGGAAATTCGATACGCTCTCATCATATCAAAAGGGCTACCATAGGTAGGAGAAATGTGAGAGAAATAATGTTGATCCCTCATATCTTGAGATTTGTGACGAGCTACCCTGGATAACTGCCAGTTCGCACGTAAAGGTTTTAATCCTGCTTTTTGTCTTTCTTGGTTTACGAGTTGAATAACCTGGTGTTCGATGCTCTTAATTCGATCAATAACTGGAATGATCACCTTTTGCTTTGGATAGATAAGATTGGGATTTTTAATTTGTGGATTGGCCTCAATGATTTCCGATAGCCCTATTTGGTATTTAACAGCGATTTTCCAAAGGCTATCACCAGGTTGAACTGTATAGGTGTTCGTCCCTTGAGCTGTAGCTTGAAAACTCCAACCTATTGTTAAAAAGGAAAGTAAAAGTGTTAATACAAACGAACGAAAAATAAAGCAACGAAAACTATATTTTTGCATATTCATCATTTCCTCTCATTTCATCTCATTAGATTTTTTCCATCGAGATTATGTTGTGTTTTCTTTTCTTTTTTCATTCTTAAACCTAAAGGGGCAATCGCTTGTCACCGATGGGACGAAAAAAATCATATTAATATATAGAGTTACAGAAGGAGGTGATTGAATTGGTAAACAGATATTTTAAAGCCTATACGCTTGATGAATTTGATCGTTTCATTCGTAACTTCAACTTCACACGCCCTATCAATCATATTCAGATTCACCATACTTGGAAACCGAGAAAAACTGATTATCAAGGAGAAAAAACAATTGAAGCCATTTGGAGGTACCATACTGAAACAAGAGGTTGGAGTGACATTGGTGAACATTTTACCATTTCTCCTGATGGTTTAATTTGGGATGGAAGGGATCTAAATGTCATTCCTGCTGGTATCAGTGGTCATAATATAGGTGGAATGATGTTTGAAATGATTGGTAATTTTGATAAGGGTCAAGAGGTATTAGAAGGAAAGCAATTGGACAGTATTTTGGGAGCAGTAAATATCATGCTTGATCATTTAAATCTAACTACAGTTGATATTGTCTTTCACCGAGAATATGCCAACAAAACCTGCCCAGGATCAGGAATAACCAAAGATTGGTTTATTGCACAGATAAACAAATGGAAGGAGGAGCATTGGCAAGTGAAAGGAGAAACCCCATTACCATTTAAAGATCTCACACCCAAGCATTGGGCCTACCCCTCAATTAAACGGTTATATGATATAGGAATCATTACAGGAACAAGCCAAGACCAATTTGGTACAGGGCAACCGTTAAAACGTGAAGATGCCGCGGTCTTACTTGATCGTTTAGTACAATATTTAGAAAAACAAAAAGACTAGCAGGAAAAAAAGAAGGCTTTATGGAATAACATAAATGCCTTCTTTTTTTGTAGGTAAAGAAAGATAGAGCCCCGCAAAAGTAATCGGAAGATACTTCAAGGAAGTCGTCACTTTTGTGGGTATTATAGCGATTGAAAGGAGTAATACATAAATGAAGCCCAGTCGAGGAACACCAGACTTTCTCTTGCTATTCATGACTCTTGTTTTGGTTGGGTTCGGTATCGTGATGATTTTTAGTGCAAGTTATACGATTTCTTATTGGGAAATGGGAAACCGTTGGTTTTTTACCCAAAGACAAATGATTTGGGGGGCGATTGGCCTTTTTGGTATGTTGGTAACCATGAATATCCCATTTGTGTTTTATAAAAATAAATTTTTTCTCATCTTAATGGCTTCGTTTTTTCTCCTATTACTTGTTTTTGTTCCGGGTCTAGGACAAGAACGAAATGGTGCAAGAAGTTGGATTGGGATTGGTTCTTTCACCATACAGCCAGCAGAATTTGCTAAACTGGGGTTAATTATCTACTTAGCAGGGCTGATTTCTAAAAAAGGGGAGAAAATGAGTAGCTTTAAACAAGGGTTGCTTCCTGCTTTATTGATTACCGGATTGTTTTTTATTTTAATTGCTGTACAACCTGATTATGGAACAGCGATGATTTTATTAGCAACAGCTGGGATTGTGATGATTGTTGGAGGAGCAAGTCTTAAGCAGATACTCTATTTATCTGTACCCGCGATTGCTATTCTGACCATTTTTATTTTATCAGCTAGTTATCGTTTTGCTCGATTTACAGCTTTTCTGGATCCATGGAGTGATCCTTGGGATACAAGTTATCAACTGATTCAATCTTTATTGGCTCTTGGCAATGGTGGAATTGTCGGTACTGGTTTTGGAAAAGGGATTCAAAAATATTTCTATTTACCTTACCCCCAGTCTGATTTTATTTTTTCCGTTATGGGTGAAGAACTTGGGTTTATTGGAGTCACCATTTTTATCTTGGCTTTTTTGTTATTGTTATGGCGCATCCTCATTATCTCTTTAAGGTCAAAGGACGCTTTTGGTACCTTACTAGGTGTAGGTGTAGTAAGCTTATTGGCGATTCAAGCTTTTATCAATATTGGTGGGGTCACTGGTACGATTCCAATCACAGGAGTCCCTCTTCCTTTTATTAGTGCAGGAGGCTCATCCTTGATCATGGTTATGACGGCAATAGGTGTTGTATTAAGTCTTTCTAGAGAAAACAACAAAAGCAGCTAAAGAATGTGATTCCTTTAGCTGCTTTTGTCATTTCATTTCGTTTAAAACGTTTACAAACGCTAGATTACTTTAGACGAAGAGTAGTTTCTTCTGTCTTTTCTTCTTCTTCTGGCTTTTGAATCTCTACTCCTTCTACATGCACATTCACTTCGACGACATTTAATCCTGTCATGGATTCAACTGCTTCTTTCACATTGAATTGTAAATTTCTTGCTACTTCATGAATTTTGTAGCCATATTTCACGATTACTCTTAAATCAATGGCTGTTTCTGTTTCTCCTACCTCAACTTTCACCCCTTTTGCTACATTTTTACCACTTACTCTTTTTGCAAGCCCTTCAGTAATTCCTCCCGACATGCTTGCAACTCCATCTGTATCCACTGCAGCCAAGCCAGCAATCATACCTACAACGTCACTCTCAATTTTTATTTTTCCGTTTTCTCTTTCTTCAGTCATCATCTCGATCATCTCCTATTTTTTTAATGATAAGATAGTATTCTACAGGGATGGAACCATTCCTCCATCGATCATAATTGTAGAACCTGTAATATATGAATTTGCATCAGATGCTAAGAATACAACTGCCTTGGCGAATTCCTGGGGTCCGCCATATCGACCTAGTGGTATCGTTTGCTCCATTTTTTTGGTAACCTCTTCAACAGGAATTCCTAACTTTTCTGCATTTGCTGCATCTAGCTCTTTCAAACGATCAGTTGCAATACGTCCTGGAGCAACCACATTGACCAAAATCTGATCCTTTGCTAGCTCCATTGATAAAGTTTTCATCAATCCAGCAACACCAGCTCTAAATGTATTTGATAAAACAAGCCCCGGAATCGGAACTTTTACGGATGAAGAAGCAATGGTAAGAATTTTTCCTCCACCGTTTTTGCGCATATGTGGAACTACCTCTCTAACCATACGGACGATGCTCATTAGGTTAGTTTGGAAAGCTCTTTCCCATGTTTCATCATCAAACTGCATAAATTCACCACTTGGTGGGCCACCTGCATTGACTAGTAAGATATCTACTTTTCCAAACTTTTGAATCATTGTCTCAACAAATTGTTTTACATCGTTAGGGTTGCTCACATCTGCAACAAATGCCTCTACCCTTGTCCCTGTTTCTTTGCGAATCAATTCAGCGGTTTCTTCAATTTGTTCCTTATTTCTACTAGAAATCGCCAATTGGACTCCTTCACGAGCTAATTCAAGTGCAACCGCTTTACCTAAACCTTTACTAGCAGCTGTAATAAAGGCAACTTTACCTTTTAACCCTAATTCCATGAACCAAGCCCTCCTATGTATAATCTATTACTATCTTTCTTATTTTATCACATTCATCTACCTATTTTACAAAAAACAAGTCCAAATCAAGCAAAAAAGGTGTGACGCGGATATCTACATACCATGTCACACCTTAATCTTTATCGTATTCACTTTCAGTTAAGCTATTCTTGCTTTTGAAATTTGTTGATGCTATTTGTAAGCTCGGTAATTGAATGAGATAAGACATCGATTTTTCCTTCAATTCGGGTCAATAGATACAAGGTAACAATAATGGGGAAGCCTACTTCTCCAATCATTGGAATCCACTGTTCCATTGTTCTTCTCTCCTTTCTAGCAAAAATCATGATCATGATATCCATGTCATTCACATTCATTCATAAAAGTAAAGAATGGGGAGTCTCCTCCCCATTTTTGTTATGCTAAAGCAATATCTGTGACTGTTCTTTCAATCGTTCTTGCACTTACAGCTGCAACAATTTCTCCACTGGTGAATTGAAAGATATTCTTAGTCACGATTTGTGCCATCACTTGATTAACGATTGCTGGGTCAAGTGGTTCAACTGGATCCGGAATGGAGATAGTTGCGTTCTTTCCTCCTGCAGTTTGGAAAATAAGTTCTAAGGTTTTGACAGTCATGATTCATTCCTCCTCTTTTTTTTTAGACTTGCCGTGTGCTACACTTACAATAGAAAACTTAATTTACTCATTATGCTTGAGTTAATTCTTCACGATCGATACGTTCAACACGGTAAACCGGATTGGCCTGAAGTGATGCTATGGCTTGAGCAACATCGAACACGTCTTGATCGAGTGCAGTTGGTTTTACCCCATTATAGGTTTTGGCTTTTAACACCGGTTCATTGTTTGCATCCAATCTCACCTGAGAAGTAATCACCATCTTAGATAAATCTGCTAAACTATTAACTGCCATTTGTATCATCCTCCTTTTTTGTTGTTCACCGGCCGGTTACATCTTATATAGTGCCTGTAGGAGGATGATTGGGTGACAAGTATCTCATTCTTTTTTTTGAGGAGGTTTAAAATCTTGAAAAAGACCGTTCTTTTTCTGCTCATTTCTATATTTTTCTTTGTAGGTACTTTAGGCTGTTTCCCGAAAAGTGATGTTTCCTATGAAATCTTATTTAATGGATTTGTTACAAGTAAACCCACTATTGAGGATATCTTACCATATGAAACGATCATTTTCGAAAATGAGGCTGACTGGAATGCCTTTTCAAACAAATATCTGCCAGTAACTCGATCGGTTGCAACGATGTTAAAATCCATTGATTTTGCAAAAAACGATCTTATCTATACGGGGAGCATTTCAGCAAAGGCGGATTTGTATAGTGTGTCTAGTCGTATTCTAGGATACAAAATTGAAAATAATCTTTTAGAACCAATTTGGGATACGAATTTTAAAGATAGAATTTATGCCGTGAATGATATAAGTGAATACCAATTCATTCAACCTTTTGTCATTTTAAGCCTTGTTAAGAAGAGTGAGATACCCAATAAATTGCAGAATTTTTATCGGCCTAAGTAGGTTTCATTCATATTGATTAAAACTAAAAATAGACGCAGGATAAATTTCCTGCGTCAGAAAATAATTTTTATTTTTAAAGTTTAAATCCTCCATGACTTCCATCGGAAGCATTATAATCAACATTTACATTACAAGAACTTACATTATGTTGATATTGATAGATATTACGGTACACATAATCTTTTCCATCACTCCACGAAGATGTTTGCCACGTTTTTGAAATTCCAGCGTATCCATCTAACTCTTTTACAACATAATACCCACCGTAAACTCCAATTATCCATCTTTGACCGTTCATTTGATAGTATTCATTCATAGCATCTTGAACACCTAGAAAATAATTCTTAACTGCAGTCCATTCTGTCGTTGTCGTAGGATTGAAATCTACTGAGAAGTAAATTGCAGTATTATACGGCTGACCAACTGCTTCTGCTTTTCCAATTGCAGTTCGACCGTTTGACAATCCATTGTTGTATCCAAAATCGGAAGAGTCATTATTACTATCCTGATACACAGGCACAATTTTGAATCCTTGATTTGAGAGTGCTAGGGCCTCGGATTTAGTTAATAATTTACCAGAAGTGGTGTTACTCGTATAATAACGGCAAACAAAACTAATTCCGTTATTTTTAAAACATTGCAACTGTGTATCTGTGGCAGCACTGTAATAGTCAAGCCCTTTTAAAGTTTCATTAGATTGAATAGCCATACTTTATTTCCTCCTTTTTTGTTGTTCACCAGCTGGTTACATCTTATATAGTGCCTGTAGGAGGATGATTGGGTGACAGCAAATCCTCTCTTAATTTTTTGATTGCCCGTTTCTTCCATGTTTTAACTGTATTAGTCGAAACGTTCATTTGTTCAGCGATTTCTGCTACAGTGAAACCTTTTATCCAGAAAAGATCAAAGAATTGCTTCTCTTTTTCAGATAGGATGGACTCAACTTGTTCCTTCCAGATTCGAAAATCTAAATCTTCTGTTGTTGATAGAATCGCATTATAATCCTCTTTCCATCCATCCACTAAGATCGTTTCCTGCCATTTCTTTTCCTTCCTCAATAAAGAGGTTAAGTGTCTCCAAATTCTTTGTTTGGCGAAACTCCCAAAAAAGATCCCATAGGTTGGATCGAAATGTTGTACTGCTATAATAAAAGCTAATTGTCCTTCTTGTAGCGTCTCTTCAAAACTATGGTTGACATACTTCCTTTTTGCAAAGGATATCAGTAGTGGTTGGTATTGTTGAATTAACTCTTCCATTGCTTGTTGGTTTCCTTGCTGTGCTTGCTCGATTTTTTTATTCAAGTAATCCACCTTCACTAAATGAAGGCCGGCCTTCTTCAATTTGTGCACAGCTTTACATTATCTGAATCTATTCTATTCGTCATATCGCCTATTAAGTTGATAGAAATATATGTTCGTATTTTTTTCACAAATTAATTGAAGATGAACTTTTCTTTATTCTCGTTAGTCTTTATGTGTAAAAGAGATTAAAAAGCAAAAACCAAAGTAAGGCAAAAGGAGGATCGATTTGGTACAGCATGTAGTAATACCGTTTATTTCACACTATGGTTACTTTGGCTTGTTTAGTTTACTAGTTTTAGGCATTGTTGGGCTGCCTATTCCTGATGAAATCTTAATGATCTTTACCGGATATCTTGTCTCCCTTGGAAAACTTAATTATCTATTGACTGTTTTCATAGCTCTATTAGGAAGTATGACTGGCATGTCGATCAGCTTCGCCATCGGTTATTCCTTTGGACATCCCTTTTTCGAAAAATATGGAAGGTACATTCATGTAACCCCTGAAAAATTAGATAAGGTGGGACAATGGTTCGAGCAAAAAGGTAAGCTTGCTGTTAGTATTGGTTATTTCATCCCCGGAGTTCGTTATTTAACTGCCTATTTAGCAGGAATTAGTCAATGGGAATATAAAATGTTTATTCTCTTTGCCCTTTTAGGTGGGTTATTTTGGGTGTTTGGATTTATCACACTTGGAATTGTATTAAAAGAGCATTGGTACGTTTTTTCCATCATCTTGCATAAATATTTACAAATTACCATCATTTTAACTATATTGCTCACAATTATATTCTTTTTTTATCACTGGAATAGACAAAAAAGAGTAAGTGAAGACTAGAACCAGGAAAATTTTTGTATACATTGGAGGATCTAATGTGTTTGAGTGGATTAAAACTTTATTTGAACAATATAGTTATCTCGTCTTATTCATTTCCTTGCTACTTGAATTGATTGCCCTTCCCCTTCCCGGAGAGGCTTTAATGGGCTATGCTGGATTTCTCGTGTATCAAGGACAATTACATTGGAGCTTTAGTATTTTTATGGCTGCAATGGGTGCAATTACTGGAATGACCATTTCCTATTGGATTGGAAGACGCTTAGGAACTCCTTTTTTTAAAAAGTACGGACATTATATTCATCTAGGTCCAGAAAGACTAGAAAAAGTATCTCTTTGGTTTGACCGATACGGAAATAAATTGCTAGTCATCGCTTACTTCATCCCTGGTGTTCGGCATATTACTGGATATTTTTCAGGTACTGCAAGGATTTCTTATCGTGTCTATATGGTTTATGCTTATCTTGGTGCATTTATTTGGGTTAGTACGTTTATTTCTTTAGGAAAAATATTAGGGCCACAATGGGAACAATTCCACACTTCGATTAAAAAATATCTCATTATTGCTGGAATCATTGCTATTATTTTATTGGCGATTTTTTATCTATATCGAACTTATCGAAGTTGGTTGAAAGAAAGATTAGAAATCAATTTTAAAAAAGCTTTAGATACGTTTCCAACCCTTGGGCGTATAAAAATACTTATTGCTAGTGCAGGTATTGTTTTTATTGGCTTTTTTGCGCTTATGCTCGGTATGATTCAGGATTTTTTAGCACAGGAATTTGATCAGTTTAATAACATAACCACCTTAGTGGTCAAACTTCTCTTTGACCAGTCTTGGCAACCTTGGATGCAAATTTTTCAACACCTTTCCACTATCTTTATATTACTTCCTTTGATATTATTTACGTGGTTATGGATTATGTTAAGAAGCCCTGATCGAAAATTGGAAAGCATTTTTCTCTTTCTTGTAGTGGTTGGTGGGGAAATCTTAGATGAAGGGTTACGATTTTTGTTTCATCATACATTTCCTAGTGAACAATCCTTAACCGCTATCGTTGTTTTTGGTTTTACTGCTTACTTACTAGTACGCCATATCAAAGGGGTGTGGGTTCACAATTTGGCTATTTTTCTTGTATTATCTTTTTCATTTTTAATTGGAATAAGCCAAATCTACTTTGGAATGCAATATCCTAGTGATATCGTTGCTGGATATGTCTTTGGCGGTGTATGGCTAAGTTTACAAGTATTTTTGCTAGAGATTTTTCGGTTGTTTCCAAAAATCAATTATTAGGGGGGCACTATGGAAAAATATATCGTTTCTATCATTCAAGGGATTGTAGAAGGATTAACAGAATTTTTACCTGTTTCTTCAACAGGTCATTTGATTTTAACCGGTGAATTGCTAGGTTTTACGGGAAATAAAGCCGAAACCTTTGAGATCGTGATTCAATTGGGAGCCATTTTGGCAGTCGCTATTCTTTATTGGCGAAGAGTTTTTGGCTTATTAGATTGGAGGAAAGGATTTAAAGCTGAAGGTGGACTTTTTGCTAAAGGTCAATTAAACCTGATCCATATTTTTATAGCGATCTTCCCTGCAATGTTAATGGGACTTTTACTACATAAAGTAATCAAAACCTATCTTTTCTCGTCAAGTACTGTCTTAATCGGTTTAGTGATTGGTGGACTTTTTATGATTTATGCAGAGAAAAGAAAAACAAAGGAGACAGCTATAGAACTTGATCAAATTACTTATAAACAAGCCTTTTTGATTGGACTTTCGCAAATTCTTGCTCTTTGGCCAGGTTTCTCACGTTCAGGTGCAACGATTGCTGGTGGTTTATTAGTAGGAACAAATCATAAAACTGCTGCAGAGTTCTCCTTTATCATTGCCATTCCAATGATGGTTGCAGCTAGTGGATATGATCTATTAAAAAGCTATCAGTTCCTGTCAGTAAACGATATTGGATTCTTTGTCGTCGGTTTCATTGTTTCATTTATCGTCGCATGGTTAGCAGTTGTTTCGTTCCTTAAATTATTACAAAAAGTTAAATTAACTCCTTTTGCTATTTATCGTTTTATCTTAGCGGCCTTATTTTGGTTCTTTATTTTAAGGGGTTAAAAACCAGAAAACCCTCCATTTTCAAAAAGAAAATAGAGGGTTTATTTTTCTAATCACTGATTATTCTTTAATTAAACCTTGTGAGACGAGCCAATCATGGGCCACATCTTTTGCATCCTTACCATCAAGGTCAACTTGTGAGTTTAACTGAGACATCGTTTGATCACTTAATTTTCCTGCTAGTTGATTCAATGCATCAGCAATTTCTGGATGTTTTTCAAGCGTATCTTGTCTAACTACAGGTGCAGCATAATAAGGTGGAAAGAATTGTTTATCATCCTTTAAAACTTTTAAATCAAAGGCGGCAATTCTACCATCAGTTGCAAAAGCATCATTTACATCAGTTTTCTTGTCACGAACCGCTGCATAAGTTAAACCAGGGTCCATACCAACTACTTCTTTAAAGTTCATATTATATACCTTTTGTAACCCTTTATACCCATCAGCTCGTTCTAAAAATTCTTGAGTAGAACCTAGTACTAATTCTGATGCTTTTTCAGCTAAATCACTGTAGGTTTCAATGCCAAGTGATTCTGCCTGATCTCTTCTCATCGCTAGAGTATAAGTGTTATTAAAGCCAAATGGTTCTAGCCATACTAATTGTTTTTCATCCTTATAAATCTGCTTGACTTTGTCATAAACGGCTTGAGGATCATTCATCACTTCTAATCCTAATAGATTGATTAAAGCAGTTCCTGTATACTCTGCATATAGATCAAGGTCGCCTCGTTCTAATGCCTGAGCCACTACATTGGTTCCACCTAAGAAAGGCTTAGTTTCTACGTTTAAATCAGTTTTATCTTCAATGATATCCTTCATCATGTAGACTAACACATCTTGTTCAGTAAAGTTCTTACCTCCAATTACAATCGTATCTTTTCCACTAGAACAGCCAACGAGTGCTAAAGAAAAGACAAGAATAATTGCTAGTAAAACAAAAGTAAATTTTTTCAAAATTAGTTCCCCTTTCTATTTTAATTTTCTTTATGATCTTATTCCTTTTGGCGTCACCATGGATTCGATCCATTTAAGTAAAAAATCAAAGACCAGTGCTAAAATGGCAGCTGGAATGGCGCCAATAAGAATAATTTCATTTCTAGCCATCGAGATCCCACGGAAAATTAAATCCCCTAACCCCCCTGCACCAATTAGTGAGGCCAAGGTTCCAACTCCTACAATTAAAACGGTGGCGGTCCTGATCCCAGCCATAATAATGGGTAAGGCCAATGGGATTTCAATCATGTATAGGACCTGCTTCGATGTCATTCCCATTCCAACCCCTGCTTCAATTGCTGCTTTATCTACTCCAAGAATCCCAGTATAGGCATTTCTTAAAATAGGTAGCAATCCATAAATGGTTAATGCAACAACAGCTGGGGTATATCCAATTCCTAATAACGGAATCATAAATCCTAGTAATGCTAGACTTGGAATGGTCTGAAATACAGCAGTGATACCAATAATTGGTTCAGCTAACTTTCGATGGCGGGTTAGTAGAATCCCTAATGGAACAGCAATTAGAATCGCTAGAAGAACAGACAAGAGAGTTAATTGAATATGTTCCCATGTACCTGTTAAAATATCTGGCCATCGTTCTTGCACTATTTGTAAAAATTCTGAAAAAGTAGATTGGCTTGTTTGTTCCATTCAATCACCTCCAATGATTTTAGACGGAATATTCTTAATCATTTGAGTACTTCTTGGCCATGATCTCTACTAAACTAGCACGAGTAATGACCCCTTCTAGAAGATTTGAAGAAGTAACAACAGGTAAATAAGAAAGATTATGTTGATGAATTAATTCAATCGCAATTGTTAAAGACTGATCAGATTGAACAGTGATTAAATCAGTTTTCATCACATCTTTCACTGTTAGGGTCTCATCCTTAAAATGTTGTTGAATTTGCCATACCCCAACAGAACCAAGCAAATGATTTTCTTTATCGACAATCAATAGACTATCTACTCGATGTGTTCTCATGGTTTTCACTGCTTCAGCTAATCCACGATTTGGCCCTGAAGTTACAGGTTTCACCATGATTTCTTCTAATGATGGTAATAGATCTACTTCATTTAACCGCTCTTCACCAATAAATGATTTAACAAATTCATTAGCTGGATGTCGTAGTATATTTTCCGGTGTATCGATTTGTACAATTTTGCCTTCTCTCATAATACAAATTCGATCTGCTATTTTTAGTGCTTCATCCATATCGTGGGTAACAAAAACAATCGTTTTCTTGATTTCTTCTTGTAACCGTATCAGTTCATCTTGTAGTTGCTCTCGACTAATCGGATCCAATGCACTAAAGGGTTCGTCCATTAAGATAACATTTGGATCAGCTGCCAAGGCTCTAATCACCCCAACCCGTTGCTGTTGACCACCACTTAGTTCTTTTGGATAACGATCCCGATAAATCGCTGGATCCAATCCAACCATGGTTAACAACTCATCTACTTTATTCAAATACTTTGTTGTGTCCCATTTTTTTAACTTGGGTACCAAGGCCACATTTTCTCCAATGGTCATATGGGGCAATAATCCGATTTGTTGAATGACATAACCAATATTACGTCGTAACTCTACTGGATTCATCGTGTTAATTTCTTGGTTATCAATATAAATGGCTCCTTCACTTGGATCAATCAAGCGGTTGATCATTTTCATTGTTGTTGTTTTCCCGCATCCACTTGGCCCAATCAGAACCAATAATTCGCCCTTTTTGATATGAAGGTTGATATTGTCTAATGCTCGAAATCCATCATCATAAACTTTGGACACATTTTCAAAACGAATCATAGCTTGCCTCCTTTGCAAAACGAATACAATAAAATTCTATCATAAAACTGTATTATCACTCAAAACGGATAATCTACTGTATTCATACAGATCCTAGTCAAACCTTTCAATAAACAAATTCAGCATTTTTTCCCTTACATATCCTTTCATATCCTCCATGATCCTACCTTGTCCTGTCGAATAATCTTGAATTACAAAAGCATAGAATAGAAAAGTTTCTTAAGTTCCCTTATCATCATGCGATATGTCATTTATTTTATTTTACGTTTTACCCATTCAATAAGCACTTTTCATAAAGAATCTAAAGGTCAGAGTGTAAAATAAGAAAAGGGTTGTATATTCCATTGCGCTCCGTCATCCATGCCCTTCTATAAAAAAAGATTAAGAAGAAAAGGGCACTTCTGAAGGCACACAAAGTGTACAAGTCGTGCTACACAGCTAAAGCTGCAAGTCACGCTATGTCGCAGCTTATGGAATATACAAACCCCTAAATGACAAGTGGAAGAAAGTTATACTTTGCTTATTTACCAATTATGGCAAGACCCATATATATTGCTGCACCCCAAATAATGAATGCAGACACTTCACCTTATTTAATTTTTATTGCTATACACTTCCATCAAGCTATTGGCGTGCCATTGGGTACTTTTTCATCTGGAGTTAATAGAATCACATCACCTTTTTCAGGCACTCCCCCTAACACAAGCACTTCTGATTCAAATCCAGCAATTCTTCTCGGTGGAAAGTTCACAACTGCGACAACTTGTCTACCAATCAATTGATCTGGCTGATAACGTTTGGTGATTTGCGCACTGGAACGTTTCATACCTAGTTCACCAAAATCGATCAATAGCTTTATAGCTGGTACTCTTGCTTCTGGAAATGGATGAGCTTCAATCACAGTTCCTATGCGAATATCTAGTTTTAGAAAATCCTCTATTGTGGCCATTTTAATTCCTCCCATTTTTTCGTACATAATTGGACTGACCCTATTCTTCTTGCTTATTATCATGTATCATAATAAAATTGAAATTACTAAATAAGTTTGATCATAAGTTATCATTACATATAAAATAGAGATATTAAAATCTATATCCTAGGAGAATCAATGATGAAGAGTCGATGTGCATGGGTAACAGATGACCCACTTTATATTGACTATCATGATCAAGAATGGGGGGTTCCCGTTTTTGATGATCAGAAATTGTTTGAGTTCCTTATTCTTGAAGGTGCTCAAGCAGGATTAAGTTGGATCACCATTTTAAAGAAAAGAGAAAATTATCGTCACGTTTTTGATGAATTTGACCCGAAAAAAGTGGCCTTATACGACTCAAAGAAAGTTGAAGAGCTACTAGTCAATAAGGGAATTATTCGTAATCGCTTAAAAATCCAATCATCAATCACCAATGCTCAAGCATTCTTGAAAGTTCAAGAGGAATTTGGTTCTTTTAGAGAATACATTTGGTCATTCGTAGATGGACAACCGATCATCAATCATTGGAAAAGCAAAGAAGAAGTCCCTATCACCACACCACAATCAGATCTGATGAGTAAAGATTTAAAAAAGCGGGGTTTCAAATTTGTCGGTTCAACCATCTGCTATTCCTTTATGCAAGCAACTGGAATGGTGATGGATCATACAACCAATTGCTATAAGTATAAGGAACTAGTGGGCAAAGCATAAGTTTATTCTGGCTTTGCCCACATTTCTTTTGGATTCATTTCATAAATTCCGTTTTCCCGATACATAAAAGAATTGACTATAAATTCTCTACGAATCGTGGCAAAGTCTTCATGAAATTGTTTAATATGTTCATTAATCTCTTTCTCCGAGTATTTCTTCCCTTGCTCTAACTCTTTTATCATATATTCTAAAACGAATAACTTTTTCTTTCTTTGAGAAGGTATATTTTTAAGCTTTCCATTTGGGGTAAAGAAGTTTTTGATCACTTCTACTTTTTGCTTTTCTAGTTTTTCCTTCTTCATTTTCTCCCTTTCCGTTTCTTCTTCCATATCCTCACCTCCTAATTGATCACTTAGCTCATGAGAAAAAACGACTTTAATAATTGATTCTGCCTTTCTTCTTAAGGTTTTTTCATCTAAATAAAAATAAATGGTGTTCTTATCCCTTCGTTCATAGATCAGTCCTACTTCTCTTAACTTCATCATATGGTGTGTAATCGTTGGTGGCTTAACTCCTAATTTGCCAGCCAATGCCTGCCCGTGTAATGGCTCTTTTGCTAATAATACAAGAATTCTTATTCTTGTGGGATCTGCTAATACTTTATGAAAGTTAACAAGCCGATCAAGCTGCAAACCAATTCCCCTCCAACCTGTTAGATGAAATAACTTTAAAAAATAAAGACTTGTTTAATATTTATCTAATTAGATAATAATCAAATCAACTACCAATATCAACTTTTTTTTATTTCAATATAAAAAAAGGGTTGTATATTCCATCGCGCTCCGTCATCCGTGCCCTTCTATGAATAAAGATTACGGAGAAAAGGGCACTTCTGAAGGCACACAAAGTGTACAAGTCGTGCTACAACCCTTTTCGTAAGGCATTTTCCAATTGCAGTTTTCGGTAGTATTTATCACTCAATTCCGTGGTATAAAAACGATACGTATTCTTCCCATCTTCCTTTGCCAAATACATAGCAATATCCGCACTACGTATAAGGTTTTCAATATCTTCACCGTCATACGGGTAAATGCTTATGCCAATGCTAGGTGTAACAAATGTTACATGACCCATTAATAGAAATGGAGATTTAAACTCATTAAGCATTCGCTCAGCAATTTTTGTAACCTCATTTCTACCGATATTCTCAAGCAAGACAACAAATTTATCACCACCATAATGAGAGACTAGATCATTTTGACGAATGCAATTCTTTAATCTTTCAGCAGCCTGTTGTAATAGCAAATCTCCAACATTGTGCCCTAAAGTATCATTGACTAACTTAAAGCGATCTAAATCAATGAACATCAATGCCGTAATCATTTTTTGCTGTTCTGAACGTTTGATGAAATATTGAAGGTATTTATTCAAGAGATATCGATTAGATAAACCTGTTAAGGCATCATAAAAGGCCAGTTGATTAATTTTTTTCTCTACCTTTTTCTGCTCTGTCACATCATGAATGGTACCTATGAAAGCATTTTTATCATGGTAGACTGTTTTTGAAGCATGTAGCTCTATATAAATGATACTGCCGTCTTTTTTTATCCCTCTTATATGTTCATGTATATGTTCAACATTCTGACTCATCTTCGCATATTTTGTAAGTAACTCTTTATCTTCAGGGATGATCAGATCCAAAATATTGATTTGAGCAAGTTCTTGATTTGTATAACCAATAATTTCTTTAAAACGAGGATTTGCATAAATAATTCGTCCATTTTGATAAATATATATTCCTACAAATGCACCCTCAACCAAACTCCGATATTTGGCCTCTGTTTCCATTAGTGTTTTCTCAATTATCTTACGTTCAGTAATGTCCCTGACAAGCTTTTTCCTACTCTTCGTTAGCTCTTCAAGATATAATCTTGATTTGTCATATTGCACCCCAAACCATAGGGTGATAAAAGTAGTGATCGCAGCAATGAACAAGTCATGACGATCAATATCCAATTCTACAACACTATGAAAAGCAACAACGATTAGACCTACAAAAACCGCTGTTATTCTACCTAGATACTTTTTCAATTTTAATCCCCCCCATCATTCGGCTTCTTTCACAAACATTACTATTTTACCATAGCGTTCTCTGAAATTGTAGACTGTTGTCCGTGGACAACTTCCTTAATAAAAAATCATAATGGTTCAAGAATCCCAAAAAAAGGAGAAACCAGCTTGGACGTTCAAATTATCTTTGGTAAAGTTTTAAAAAACTTAAGGGTTAACCGTAAGATCTCCCAAGAAGAGTTGGCTTTTCGCTCAAAGCTTGATCGTACTTATATTAGTTTATTAGAAAGAGGAAAACGCAAACCTAGCTTGAACACGATTTATGCCCTTTCAAAGGCATTAAGTATAAAGCCTTCTGAATTAATTAGAGAAGTTGAAAATGAGTATCAATTAGACGATGAATAGCCTCCATAGAGTCAAGGTCACTCACGAACAGAGTGACCTTTATCAATTGATGATAAAAAAATGAGCTTTATATCCCTAGATAAGGGATTTGTTCTTCTTTTGCCGTGAAATAGTCCCCTTTGTGATGCAAAAACTGATAGCGATGTTGAACTAAGGCCACATGGCGAAGTTGCTGTTTACAGTAATTCACTCCGTGAGCACAATAAAGCGTATGGTTTCCCTTCAATGACAATTTTGTTACAGCTCTATTTTCACTATTGATTCCGATAATCGCCTGGGCGATTATCCAACCCATTGTAAATTCATCTTCTGGTTTACTCGCAACTTTAAATGGTGTTAAAATCCAGTCCTCAGTCAATGGAAGAGGAATCATCTGACTCTTTCCTATAGCTTGTCCATACTGTTTCCGCAAGGCTACGATATCATATCCAAAGAACTGAACAATTCCATGTAGAAATGAGTGTGCGGATGTTGGTAATTCTTCTGAGGTTCCGTCTACGTATAGTACCTTTAAATACAAGCCTTCTCCTGCTACTGCTGTAGCAAAAAAGGCACATCCCTTCGATAAAAACGGATAAAATTGTATTCTTTTCACAGAATCCCCTACCCCCTTTGTTATCATTATATACAAACATATGTTCCTATTCAAGTATTAAAAAAAACCCTGATTTTGGCAAATCAGAGTGCTAATCGTTTTTTTGCTTCATCTAGATCCATATCCAATTTTATAATCATATATAATGGACTAGCTGGAGAGATAATCTGTTTTAGGGATTGAAATAAAATAGGTCTTTCATTTCTTAAAATGGTGACAACCTCTACAGTAGGGGGAATCGTATTTTTGACTCTTAAAAGAGTATTTAAAAAATCAATTACTTTATATACGTCTTTCCGATGATCAGTAATTTCTTCTAAAAAAGAATTGAATTCTTTAATAATAGTTTGGTCATATTCGCTCATCTTATTGTCTCCTTTTCACGATGTTTATTTTTATTTTACATCATAAAGAAAGGGAAACATATGAACCATTTGTCCTATTGTATTTCTTTTAATAATTGTTTTGCCTCATTAAAATCTGGATTGATTTCTAATGCTTTTTGTAAATGCTGGATTGCTTCCTGCTCGTTTTTCTCAAAGATAGAAATGAGGGCAAGATAATAATGAGCTTGATACAATTTTGGTTGTAACTCCAGACTTTTTTGATAATACGCTGCAGCCTGTTCCAATTGTCCTTCTTTCAGTAAAGTGCTAGCAAAATAATAATGTGCATAAGGGTTATCTGGGTAAGATTTAACCAATTGGTTAAATAGGGTGTGTGCTTCATTTAGGTTATTATTTTGTAACGCTTTTTCCCCCTTTAAAAGAAGAGCTTCGCTTCCTTTCACTTCCCGCCCATTAATTCCCCACCAAGTACTAACTGAAACGATAAGTAAGATCATGGTTGCAGTTAAAGTAACCAACCATTTATTATGCTTCTGATTTGGTAGATGGACGATCGCTGCTATCAAAAACCCACCAATGAGTCCCCCAAGATGGGCATAATTGTCGATGTTTGGAACCACCATTCCAAAAACGAGGTTGACCATGATTACACTAATAATATCCTTTCCCATGGTTCTAAAAAATAGATCAGGATTCACATAGCCAAAATATAATAATGCGCCAAAAAGGCCAAAAATTGCACCTGATGCCCCTGCTCCAATGTTATTTGGAGCAAATAAAAAGCTGCTAATATTCCCAATGATCCCAGCGAACAAATAAATGAGAAGAAAACGAGTTGATCCGTAAATTCTCTCTGTCATCTGTCCAAGATAATGCAAGGCCACATTATTTAATGCAAAATGGAGAAATCCAATATGTAAAAAAATCGGGGTAAAGAGTCGCCAATACTCTCCTTGGGTGATGAGAAAGGATTCCTTTGCACCAAAATCAAGAAGTACTTCTGTATCGGTGCTTCCACCCTTTAGGGTCATCAATAAGAAAAAAACTGCATTAATTGCAATAAGGAAATAAGTTAGGATTGGTTTCCCAAATTGAAATACTTGTTTATATTCCTCTTCTTTGCGTTTTTGTATCTCTTTCATTTCCTCTATTAACTGTTCAGGTTCTATCGATATGGGATTTGAAAAAGAATCGACAAAAGGTTCTTTTGTTATTTTTAAGTATTCAAAAGCGCCTTCGGGAATGCCTAGTTGTTGGTTCTCTAGATCAACATAACCAAAAAATAAATCTAAATGGTTTCCTAATGTTTTAGAGGATTGAGCAATCATTTGTTGAATTTCATAAGTAGGTATAGCTTGAAAAAGATAAATATTGAAAAAATCCATTCTATTAGCCGATACTTGTCGGGAGATTTGATCTGCTTTTATTACAGCTTGTTCCATCTCTTGCTGCAAATGATTAGGCCAAATAAAGTCAATGGAAACCAAACGGAGATAAAGGTATCTTCGTCCAACATTTTTTATAAAATGTAGGGTTGGAAAATGATCATTTATACCCAATTGGTCTTCTATATGAAATAGGGAAAAATCTTGTTCTCTTATTAAATTAGCAGCGACAGACCACATATAATCTTTTGAAGAGATCAAAAGCGAAACACCCACCATTCTTAGAATACTTATCTATTTTATCAAATTTTCATACCAAAGGAAATGATTGGGTGTTACAATAAAAAGAAAAGTGGAGGAATCGGAAATGCCTGAATCTCAAATTAAACAGCTTATACTTTTATCACAAAATTTGTTAAAAGAAATCAATGAATCACTTGAACATTTTTTGAATTTCCATGCTGTAAACAATTTAGTCTACAATGAGGGGCAAATAGTGAAGACATGTGAATTATTATCTGATTTACGCCATTTATTAGTCAACTGTGAAAATACTTATCAAAAACTAGGGGTTGTTGCTAGAAGCCATCATTTTAATAAGGATTTTGCAGAACAAATTCTTTATGAAACGGTCTATCTTTGTGTACATAAATTCTATTACCCTGCACACGAAGTCTATGAAGAGGATGGTAGACATTCCTACACCGGAAAAGATGCGATCAAATTTTCTTATACCCCACACCCTGATATAAAAAAAATCATTCTTGCATTATCCAAAACCTTTGAAGTCTTACGTGAAGAATTAAGCTATTATGAAACAGATTATGTAACCAAAAAAAGACTGCAACAAGGAGAACAATTTGATTAGAGCAGAAATAAAACAACCCTTACTTTGAATAGTGAAGGGTTGTTATTTTTTGCGTTTTAAGTGCTTTACGATCCAAAAAATGACAATCAAAATGAACAAACCAACAATCCATAGGATTTGGTTCATATTGTTTGTAGAAGAGTGATCTTCTTCTGCTATTAGCTTTATTGGTGTCTCCGGAATTTTGGGTGAATCCTTTTTTTCTACAAGATATTTTGAAAAATCTTGGCTAATTCCTTTTGTTAGATTGATTAATGCAAGAGGAACAGACCCAGCTTTCACATTGGGAACGAAATATTGTTCAATTTCAGTTTTAAAAAAAGCATCATCTAATCCTTTTTTTTGTAGCGCCTCGCCAGTAACAGCAAAGATTTCCTTTTGATCGGTAAATATCAGAATCATAATCGTATCCTGCGAAAAATTTCTCTGTTGAAACATTGTTTTGGCCTCAAGATCGATTCCTTCCTTGCCACTTGGAAGAACGATAATCTTGTAGATTTCAGGCAATTTTTTAACTTCGTTTTCAATTCTTTCCTTATCTGATTCAGAAAAGTATTGATACGGATCGTCTACCACAAAATCCTTTTCTTCTGCTTTTGCTATGATTATCCGTCCCTGATTCGATAGGATTAGGACAAGGAATAGTAAAGCCCATATTTTAATAAAACGGCTATACATCATTGTTCAATCCTTTCCTTCTTTTCCAACATCTCATATTTCGACAAATCTATTATACCATAGAAAAAGGAAAAAAAGAGGCTAAAACAATGAAAAAAGATTGAATAAGTTAATTTTAGAATGCTTTGGTTATTCTTGAACTAAAAAATCATGATTTGTTTTTTCTTTCTTTATTTCTCTTTTATTCTCACGAGTTGATTTTCTTAATGGTATTTCTTTCAAAAAAAATACAAGAACTAAGTTGATAAACATAATTAAAAATCCATAGAAGAAGACAGATTCAATTGCATGAGAAAGAGCAACTCGAACGGCTTCTAAAATTTGGTTAAAAATGTTTAAAGTTTCAGGTGGGATCGTAGCCTTAATCTTTTCTATCCCCTCGGGATCAAATAATACCTGAGGATTTGTTAATTGATTTAAACCTGATTTGGCAAATAACTCTTTTGCCTTTGAAGGAATAAGTTTAGCAAGATCTTCATTCATTTTATGGGACATAATCGTTCCCATGATCGCGACGCCAACCGTTCCACCAATCTGTCTAAATAACTGAACAGAGGATGTGGCCACACCAAGAAATTGTGGTGAAACCGCATTTTGCACCGTTAGTACAAACAAAGGCATGATTATTCCCAATCCTGCTCCTAAAACAACCATATTGATTACAGCCGTTATATTTGTTGTGTTGATATCCATACGAGACAATAAGTACATGGAAATAACAACCACTGTCGCTCCAAAAATGGCCAACTTTTTATATTTCCCAGTTTTTGAAGTGATTTGACCACTCAGTGTACTAGCGATCACCATGCTAATCGTCATTGGCATAAGAACTAATCCTGATTGAGTAGCTGAAGAACCGATTACACCCTGTATAAATAAAGGAATAAACATGATCGAGCCAAATAATCCAATTCCTGTTAAGAAACCAATAGTATTAGCAACAGTGAAAATACTGTTTTTAAACAAATGTAGTGGCAAAATTGGATCAGCTACCTTACTTTCTATCAAAATGAATAAGAATAGGCCAACTGCAGCGATAATAAATAAAGTAATAATTTGTGTTGAACCCCAAGCATACTTATTACCTGCCCATGAAAAACCAAGCAACAAAGGAACTAAGGTAACCACTAAGAACATGGCTCCAAAGTAATCTACTTTCGCTTTTTCTACACGAACTTCATGTTTAGGAAACAAAATATAAATCAAGATCAATGCAAAAATTCCAGTTGGTAGGTTCACCCAAAAAATCCAATTCCAAGAGTAATGATCAACGATAAATCCTCCTAATGTCGGACCAATAATACTAGATAATCCAAAAACTGCACCCATCAAACCTTGCCATTTTCCTCTTTCTGCTGGAGAAAATAAATCCGCAACAGTAGTCATGGATGAGGACATAATCGTACCGCCACCCAAACCTTGAATTCCCCTATAAATAATTAATTGGGTCATTGAAGTTGCCGTCCCTGATAAAAATGCTCCAATCATAAAGACACTAATTCCAGAAATTAAAAACCATTTACGGCCATAAATATCAGATAGTTTTCCCACAAGAATGACAGTGATGCTTGTTGCTAACATGTAAATTGTAAAAATCCAAGTATAATAATCCATACCACCTAAATCAGCTACAATTTTTGGAAGAGCTGTATCTACGATGGTCTGACTTAAAGAAGCAAAAAACATGGCCATCATGATGGTTAACATGACGGTAATTTTCTTTTTATTTTCTAAATGTTCCATTTGATCTCCTCCATCTATGATGTTTTCATATTATCCCTTATTTTTTTATAAATACGTATTAAATGTTGAAGATCTTCTACGGGAAGACCTTCCATATATTTCTCCATCATCTGATGACGATATTGGCGAAACTCTTGAAGAAGCTCTGTACCTTTTTCTGTTATGTGCAAATAAACAACACGTCTATCCTCGTCACAACGATCTCTTTCAGCCAGTTCTTGGCGGATTAATTTATCTGAAAGTGCAGTTACAGCTGGTACACTTACACCCATTTTTTCTGCAACTTCGGTTATTTTTAAAGGTCCTTGATCATTTAGCATTTTTAAAACCCAAAATTGACTCCAAGAGATTCCTGACTTGAGAAATTTATTTTTCTCAATGCCAATCATTTGCGTAATCTCGTAAAAAATACTGGTAAACTCTTTTATTAATGTTTTTTTATCCAACACTTAATCCTCCTAATATTTAAGTGACTTAACTATTTTAATCAAAATCATAAATTAATGCAACACCCAAATTAGCCCACAAAAATAAGGAACGGAAGCTTATTTCACTTCAGTTCCTTTTATCTTAAAGTTATGAAAGTCATTTACCTTTTAGGGTTAATCTTTTATTCAATAGATAACCAATCCATACAAGCAAAGTGAAAATAATCACGACAATCATGAGTCGCTTAGGATGTTGCTTAAAGTAAACCATATCATGCCCCATCAGGGTTTCAAGGAATACAATCGGTAATTTGCCAACCACCGTAGACCAGAAAAATTGACGAAAAGATAAGGGAGAAATACCACCAATAAAATTTACAGCACTTGAGGGAATCACAGGGATGACTCTTGCTAACAGGAAAATAAAAAAGCCATTTTTCTTAATATGTAAATTTAGCTTATCCAAAAGCTTATACTTTGATGCCTGCTTCATTGCATAATCTTGTGCTAAATATCTTGCAAATAAAAAAGAGACGATTGCGCCGATCACTGCAGCCATCCAACTAATCCAATAGCCATGCCACAAACCAAAAACTAGTGCATTTGCCCCTGCTAAAAGAACGAATGGGATAAAAGGAAAAAAGGTTTGAATAATTACAATGATAATGCTAATCAGAATGGCTAACCAACCATACGATTTCAAATGCTTAACCAGTGCATTCAAGTTCCCATGTCTTAAAATCGTACCCATTTCCGTACCAAAAAGCAGATATCCTAAAACAAATATTACAATCCCAATGATCACCCATTTTTTCACAAGATGACTGCCCCCACTATTAAATTCCTATTCCTTTTTTATTGTAACATAATCAACTTTGTTGTGATTAGCTTTATTCAAATATAACTTTTGCTATTAATCAGATATACATTCTTTAACAGGTATGATTCGTTAAACTAAACCAAAAATAATATTGGGGGTGATATTTTGAGCAGAAGAAACCGCTTAATCAATCCGAAGGCTGAACAAGCGATGGATCATTTAAAATATGAAGTCGCTAAGGATTTAGGTCTAGATGATGACATCAGAGATCGTGGCTTTGGAGAAATGACAACAAGAGAAGTTGGCAAAATTGGCGGGAATATGGTTAAAAAGATGATTACTATTGCCGAAGAGCAAATGGCTAATCGATAGTGCTCAAAACAGACAGCCTTCCATATGGGGCACCTTGAATTGGGTGCCCTTTATCACTTTTGTGGGTGAGTTATCGAACAAAACGATGGTTACCTATGGTTTTGATCACTTTCTTTTGCGTAAAGAAAGAACTCTTTGTAACCTTGGGATTGTAAAAATATAAAGCTCCTTCCACAGGATCTACTCCTTCTAACGCTTCTCTTGCAGCTTTATATGCACTATCGCTAGGGGTTACCTTATAAATCTCCCCTGTTCTTACAGGTGTAAATTGACCCTTTGCAAAAATAACATCATAGATCGAATTAGCAAAGCTATCCTCTAATACTCGATTGATAATCACTGCCCCAACAGCAACTTGGCCTTCATATGGTTCATTACCAGCTTCTAAATAGATAATTTTTGCTAACCATTCTAATTCCTCATCTTGAAATGAGATCACTGCTTTTGCCTTTAATTGATCAACCGTAGTAACCTCAACAGATTCTAGATAAATTTTGGAACCAACTGGTAGATTGTTTTCATCAGCGATTTGATTCCAAGCTTTTAAGTCTTTAACTGGAATTCCAAACACTTGTCCGATACTTGCTAATGTATCGCCTTCTTGAACATTGTATGTAATTTTTTCACTAATATAAACCGTTTTGGTCGTATTATCCCAGTCAACATTATAAAACAATGCTTCAGAAACAAAACGAATGGGTACATAGGTCGCATTATTAAGAATGATAGCAGGTGCGTCCATTAAAATCTTTTGTTGATCACGCGTTGCAAATCTTTCTCCAATCTTAAATTGAATCATATGGTTCTCTTGAGTAAAAGTAACTTGTTGTAAGTCACTATCCCAATTTAATTCGGCTCCTAAAAATTCAGATATCTTACGTACAGGCACATACGTCCTCTTATCAATCAATCTAGCATCTGGTTGATCGATAAGCTTTCCGTTAATCTTTAACTGAATAGAGGATGCATCTGCCTGAACCCCTACAAAGAGGGATATGATCAAAAATAGGACAATCAGACTGATTTGCTTCTTCATTAAATTCTCCTTTCGCCACTGAAAATGATTAAAAAAATCTATTTTTTCCATTGTAACATGAATTTGCTTCAAAAATCATAGTTAATTTTAGCAAATTGATGTTTTTATAAAATATATAGATAGTGTTATATCAAAAAAAAGAACCCTCTTTAAGATTATTCTCAAAAAGGATTCTTTTCGTTATTTAAAAAATTACTTCGCTTTTATATTGTGCTTTCTCCTCAGCATATTGCAAAACTTCATCAAGAATTTCTTCTCTTTTGGCATTAATCCGCTCAAAGTCCATTGCCGCTACATAATATCTTTCTAATAAATCATGAAGTCGTTTTGCCTCTTTAATATAATTGGTTCCAATGGTCATTTTAATTTTATATCTTGATTCTATATTGTGTAATTCTTTTTCCTTTTCCACTTCTACATTCGGGTTGATACATAGTGCAAACATATCAACAATTTCATCATTATCTCTTGTTGCATCAATGACGTGGGGAGCAGTTCCATCAAGAACAGCGACACTCAACGTTGGAATGATCACCATATCTAAACTATTAGGATCAAATCCACATGGAAAATACTCTACAGACAAGCCTAATTCTTCAGCGCGTTTTCCGATCTTTTTCATCATCGTTGATTTACCACTACCAGGACGCCCTTTTACAATATATCTCTTTTCTTTATCCTCGGTAATATTATCGATAAAATTTACCGCTCCTTGTGGAGTAGCAGCACCAAAGAAAATGCGTTTTGTCGTTGGATTTTCTTCCTTTGTGATTTCCCTAGTAAAAATTTTTTCAATTAACGTTTCTGTTACTTCATTTGCCTTATCAAAATTCATTTCTGCCAAGTAAATTTCTTCCCATTCGTCATGAATCGATTTTGCTTCTGCAAATTGTTCATAGGCTCGTTTAAAATTAGCCGAGATGTCTTGTGTTAGTTTGATGATTTCCTTGCCATTCTCTTTAAGCTTTTTATCATCCCAAAATTCACCGAGGTTAATAATCTCATCGATAACCCCTGGAAATTTTGGATCTACGATATGAGGAGCTGTTCCATCTACAAAACCTAATTTCAATTCAGGAATAATCACTCCATCTAAAGAGTTATTGTCTGACGAACAATGAAGAAATTGAATGTTGTATCCTTTATCTGCCATCGTCATGCCAATCGTTCTCATAAATGATGATTTCCCTGTCCCAGGGCCACCTTTAAATATATATAAACGGTCTAATCCCTTTAAAGCCTCATCATATAAAGAATAAAAACCAACACTCGTATTTCCGCCTGCATAGTAGTTTTTAATTGTACTCATATGTCTTCCTCCTAGTTCTACATATCTTTCGTTTAGGCCATTCGCCTAATTTAGTCTATGCGGTATAATGCAAAATGTTCCTCTAATTGAATCAATTTCATAATTATGAGCCCTACGGGCTCAAGGCTTTTAAAAGCTAAAAAAAGGAGTACCTCCCCAAAATGTCGAATGAGTAAGTAACGACACCAACTCTAAGACTGGAGGAAGACTCCCT
>NZ_BDGM02000028.1:0-32829 GCF_001748485.2 Tepidibacillus sp. HK-1
ACTAAAGGAATTAAAAGGATTTTAAAAAATAATATATGATTTTACTTTGGAAAACCCATAAAATATGAATACGCTTACGTAAATGTGGATGGAATAAAATTCCTCCCACAAATACTTGACTCAGACTTTAGGTTTGAAAGTGTTGAATGTAAATGAAGAGGATGCTATAATAATTTTTGTCTTAAGAATGGGGCATTAGCTCAGCTGGGAGAGCGCTACACTGGCAGTGTAGAGGTCAGGGGTTCGAGCCCCCTATGCTCCACCATCAATAAAACCAATAAGCAAATTCGCTTTTAGATCTAAACCGAAAATGTCTGCCCCCTAATCATCATAAGGGCGGTTTTTTTTCCTCCTCATTAACTTCAATTTGTAGATCATCATTCCAATCCAAACAGTGAAACTCTCAACAGCAACGTAATCTAACCAATTCGTAAAATCAATATCATTTAGTGTAGTCATGAATAATAGTAAAAATAGGATATCCGTACTATTTATTTTTTTTCATAAAAACCAGCTCTTTAATTTCTAGGTGTGCTATGCTCCACCATACTTAAATATTACAAAACATTTACTCCTTAATAGGCTATAGTACAATCAAATGCTAGACATTTACATAGTATTTGTATTGTGAGATATACACCTATAAAGGAGAGATGATAATAATGAAGAAAATAGGAAAAGATGATGCTTATCCAGGTCTTGTGCCAAACCATACCCATGGTTCTGTGGATTATACTTCAATCGAATTAGATCATGTTCATCAATGCCTAGATATTACTTCACCACCAATACTAACTAGTGATGGGGGACATATCCATTCTGTCGAAGGTTACGTTTTGTTTGAAAATGGTCATACACATTATTACGAAGCATACTCTAGTCCAGCTATTCCAGTGGGCAGTGGAAGGCATGTTCATTACTATGATTTCTATACAACAAAAAATGTCGGACACAAGCATCGTATTAGAGGTGTAGATCAACCGGCGCCTGGCGATCTTTAAACCTTGACAAATTGTGCTTAACATTTTTAAAATATATAGTACACAATTGATCGGGATGTGGCTCAGCTTGGTAGAGCACCACGTTCGGGACGTGGGGGTCGCAGGTTCAAATCCTGTCATCCCGACCACTATGAGCTTTCATAAAAAAAGAAGAAGACCTACTTTAAATCATACTAAGTAAGGCCTTCTTTGTCGTTTATAGGTTAGAATTACTTAGATAAATTTTTTGTAACAGCAAGCATAAACTTTAATCCATTTTGAACACCTGGATCTTTCATTAGCTTTAACAATGATCCAAAGCCAACTTTAGAGGTATCATGTTTTATATCTTCTTTTGCCTGTTCAACGGCATCTAGCACTTTATTAATCGTTTCCATGCCACCTAAATCAGCTAGTACTCTATCTCCAGTTTCTACTGCTGTCCCTGCGATATTAGCCATTTTAATTACTGCCCCTGAGTTTAATGCTCTTGTTGCACCGGAAATGAAGTGAGCTAAATCTAATAAATCTTTTAATACATTTTGCTCTTTCATAGTATTAATTGTTTGTACTAATTCTTTTAAGGTATTTAATTCTTGTTCAGTTAATTCTAACGTATTCTTACATTCTTCCATTGTCACACTCATTTTTTACACCCCTTTTCCTTTCTATAATAGTCCTCGAGCTGTCATCCAATACATTTCGTTAAATGCATGTTTAAACCAATGGATCATAGCAGATGGTGGAACTGGATTTGGAGGATTTTTATAATCCATATTAATGTAAGTTCCTTCTTCTAGACCTGCTTCGATAAAACAGAAAACTTTTCCATCATAGAAGTGAGTAGGTGTTTGGCCATGAAGTTCTTGCTCAATATTTTTAGCAACATATTCAGACTCATAGTGAGCTGTAGAACCAGCTTTACTAATTTGGATTGCAGTTGCATCTCCAACTACATAAATAGAAGGATCTACTTCAGATTTTAAAGTGTATTGATTAGTCGGAATAAAGCCCATTTCATTACCAAGTTTAGAATCGAAGATAACTTTTGCTCCGCGATGAGGTGGAATTGAAATTAACAGATCAAAGGATTCTTCTTTTCCGTCCTTGGAAGTAAGAATCTTTCTCGCTGGATCTACTTTTGCAGGCACGAATTGAGTAACATAACGGATATTACGTTTTTCAAGTTCAGGTTTTAACCATTTAGCAACCTTAACTGCCTGATGAACTTCCTCAAGCGGATAGGTATAAACGAGCTCAACCTTTTCTCGAATACCTTTCTTTTCAAAGAATTCATGTAACATTAAATACAATTCAATAGGTGCAACTGGGCATTTATGAGGTTGGCCAAGTGTAATAACGATCTTACCACCTTGGAAGTTTGTGATTTTTTCTCTTAGTTTAAGAGCACCCTCCATTGTATAGAAGTCATCACCAGCTTCAGGTAAGCCAGGAATTAAGTCGAAACGAGGAATTGCACCTGTACCGATGACTAAATAATCATAAGTGAAGTCACCTTTGTTTGTTTTGATTACTTTTTTATTTTTGTCGATCAATGTTGCATCAGCGATGACGAGGTTTACATGTGGATGTACTAAAGCTTTCTGTTTTTTTACATAATGCTCAGGATTTTGCAAACCAAAAGCAATGAAGAGATAACCTGGTTGATAGATATGATCCTCTTCTGCAGTAATCATGGTAAGTTTTACTTCACCATTTTTAATTTCGTGATTTAATCCTTTTGCCAAGTGGTTAGCAACCATGGTTCCACCGGTTCCACCACCAAGAATTACAATGTTTTTAGCCATTTTTTTTACCCTCCCTTAACTTTGGTTCTATAAAGAGAATTGCCTAGGCCAAACTTTGTTCAATATTGAACATGGAACAAAGATACCTTAGGCGGTATGTCTCTAACTCATATTTTATACAAGTCTCGATTATTTTTTCAATGATTTTTTTAATAAATACTAATAAGTAATCATTCTTTTCTGAGCGAGAGAACAAAAAATAAATGGATGGGTGATCACATAAGAAAAAATACATTATTTTCATATAATATATTAGCTATCTTTTTAGTTTTCTGAAGGGGGGAAGAATGATGATTGAAATGGGTATTATTATAGCTTTAGCCATGTCTTTAACCCCATTTCTAAGTGATTATATCCATATTCCTAAAAAGCTAAGAGCATGGACTACACTATTGCTTATCGTTTTGCTTAATATAGGGAATGCATTATTATTTGCTGACCATCAAATTATCGAATCAATCAGACAGGGAATAAATGATGGAGTTATTGCAGTTGGTTTATATTCTACAGGCAAGAATACGTTTGAATATATGAAGTCAAAAAAAGATTAAATTGACATTTATTCGTTTTAATGGTATGATAATTGATGTCTCAAAAGAGGTTCGGTAGCTCAGTCGGTAGAGCAGAGGACTGAAAATCCTCGTGTCGGCGGTTCGATTCCGTCCCGAACCACCATTTTTTAAATGAAAAATGGACAACTATTTAAAGTTAATGTTTATTTGCGGACGTGGCTCAGTGGTAGAGCATCGCCTTGCCAAGGCGAGGGTCGCGAGTTCGAATCTCGTCGTCCGCTCCATATATTTGAGCGCAGCTACGTCGATTTTACTTCTAGCAAGCGAATACAGTTGTGCCCTTTAGGGTACTCCATTAACGTGCCGGGGTGGCGGAATTGGCAGACGCACAGGACTTAAAATCCTGCGGTAGGTGACTACCGTACCGGTTCAAGTCCGGTCCTCGGCACCATTAATATATTCAGAGAGTGCACTATATTAATTTTCATTAATTTTCGAGTACGACGTCGAATGACATCATTATCAGATGAATTTCATATTGCAAATAAAATAGTAGCTTTTGATAGCTACTTTTTTATTTAATTTAATTTTACATTTGTTTAATAATTTATCAACAATGTGTCGTTAAAATAAACATGTGACATAGATTTGACCCCACATTATATATGAAAAAGGCGATAGCGCTTGCTATCGCTCATTTTTTTCTGTCATCAATGTCTTCCTAATATTCTTTTCTTCTTATAGCAGAGATAACTCATATGAGTATGGATGAATCATAATAAAAACGGAAAAAATAAAAAAACAGATCAAAATTTACAATTCCTTAACAATTCATTAACGCTAGCTTGATATGGACAAAGTATACTCAAACTTGTAAGGAAAACAAATCAAAAAATTCAAGGGGGCTTTTGAAAGTGAACTTTAAAAAATTAGGCTTACTCTTCCTAGCATTAGTGATTGTCTTTACTTTAGGAGCATGTGCTGCTCAAAATCAACCAAATCAACAAGGCGGAGAACAAACACAGCAAGGTGGAGATGCTGCGGGTAAAGATATACTATTAAACGGAGCTGGTTCCTCTTTCGTTAACCCATTATTACAAAGAATGATTCCAGATTATGCAAATGCTAAAGGTGTTAAAGTAAACTATCAATCAATTGGTAGTGGTGGCGGAATTCAGCAATTGATAAAGAAAACAGTAGATTTTGCTGCATCTGACGCGCCTATGAAAGAAGACGAGATCAATCAAGCAGGTGGAAATGTGCTTCACATTCCAGTAACATTGGGTGGGGTTGCCGTTACTTATAATTTAGAAGGTGTAGATAAATTAAAATTAACTCCACAAGTATTAGGAGAAATTTACACAGGAAAAATTACAAAATGGAATGATAAAAAAATCACCGATATTAATCCAGGTGTAAACTTACCAGATGAAGAGATTAAAGTAACACATCGTTCTGATGGATCAGGAACAACTTATATTTTTACTAGCTACCTAAATGCTGCAGTACCCGAAATTTGGGGTGATAACTTAGTTGGTAAATCAATCGAATGGCCAGTTGAAGGTATTGGTGCAAAAGGTAATGAGGGTGTAGCTGGACAAATTCAAAATGAGCCTGGTACGATTGGTTATGTTGAATTAGCCTACGTTATTGAGAATAAAATGACAGCAGTCGAGCTTCAAAATAAGGATGGCAATTTTGTGGCTCCAACGCTTGAAACAGTTTCTGCCGCAGCTGCTGGAGCAGTAGCAAATATGCCTGAAGATATGAAAATATCTTTAGTAAACCAACCTGGTGCAAATAGTTATCCAATCGTTGGAACAACATGGTTATTGGTTTATGAGAATTCCCCAATGGATAAGGAACGTACTCAACAAGTGGTCGACTTCTTAAAATATGCTGTTACTGAAGGACAAAAATTTGCTGAAGAGTTACAATATGCTCCATTACCAAAAGAAATTCAAGATTTAGATGTTAAACAATTAGACAAAGTTCAAGTGAAATAGTAAAATGACATACGGATGGCAAAAAACCCTAAATAACAGGGTTTTTTGCTGTGTATTTTAGCTTGGTAAGGGGTGTATCGCTTGAAAAAACATTACGGAGACAAAATCTTTAAGGGAATCGCTTATCTATTTGGTTTTTCAGTTATGTTTCTACTTTTCTTAATGATTTATGAAATGTATTCTGGATCGAAGTTATCGATTGCTGAGTTTGGGTGGGATTATATTTTTGACTCGAAATGGAATCCAGTTGAAGAACAATTTGGAGCTTGGCCTTTTATTTATGGGACAGTGGTTTCTTCACTTATTGCACTTCTCATTGCAACGCCGATTAGTGTTGGGATTGGCATCTATTTAGTAGAAATAGCACCTAAATGGGTTCGAAACTCGGTAGGATTTATGATTGAATTATTAGCAGCAATCCCTTCAATTGTGTATGGCTTGTGGGGAATGTTTATTTTAGCTCCATTTTTACGGAACTATATCGCACCTATTTTTATTAATACATTAGGAGAATTTATACCTTATTTTTCAGGTCCGGCGTATGGCGTGAGTTTATTTACAGCTGGTGTGATCTTAGCTATTATGATTATCCCTACAATTGCATCAATTTCAAAAGAAGTAATTGCAACTGTACCAAATACACAACGTGAAGCAGCTCTAGCTTTAGGAGCAACCAAATGGGAAATGATTCGAACAGCTGTTTTAACCTATGCAAGAACGGGAATATTAGGTGGTATGATTATTGGGTTAGGACGAGCAATTGGTGAAACGATGGCAGTAACGATGGTTATCGGGAATAGACCTTCTGTCCCAAAATCTATTTTTGATCCAGCCTATACGATGGCAAGTGTAATAGCCAATGAATTTACTGAAGCTTCATCAAATCTGTACTTATCTGCATTGATTGAAATTGGTTTGGTCTTGTTCGGGGTTACTTTACTTATAAATATTATTGCAAGATTATTGGTTTGGTCAGTTTCAAAAGGAACTCAAGAGGTGAAATGATGAAATCACTTAAGAACAGAAAGATAAAAAGTAAAATAATGGTTATTCTCACAATTATTGCAACAGTAACTGCCTTAATTCCACTGTTTAGTATTTTTGGATATGTTATTATGAAAGGTTTACCTGCATTAAATTTAAGTTTTTTCATTCATACGCCAACTCCCCCTGGAGTTGAAGGTGGTGGAATAGCAAATGCAATCATTGGAACGTTTACTTTAATTTTAATTGCTTCAATTATAGGTATTCCTGTTGGTCTCATGTCAGGGATCTTTTTATCTGAATATGGGAGAAATAGGTTGGGTAAGTCCATTAGTTTTCTTACTGATATTTTAATTGGTGTCCCTTCCATCGTTGTTGGTATTGTCGTCTACACTTTATTAGTCATTTCCATGGGTGGTTTTACAGCGATTGCTGGAGGAGTTGCATTAGCATTTATTATGATTCCTGCGGTTACACGTACAACAGAGGAAATGTTAAAATTAATCCCAAGTGATATTCGCGAAGCTGGATTAGCATTAGGGTTACCTAAATGGAGAGTTATTTTATTCATTGTTTTACCTTCTGCAATGAGGGGAATTGTAACTGGAATTATGTTAGCTGTTGCACGTGTATCTGGAGAAACAGCACCATTATTATTTACGGCGTTTGGAAATATTTATTTTAGCAGAACTTTACTAGAGCCTATGGCTTCTATCCCCGTTCAGGTCTTTAACTATGCGATCTCTCCATATGCAGACTGGAAAGCTCAAGCTTGGGCAGGGGCATTAGTGTTGATCCTTCTAATTTTAGTTCTTAATGTGTCTGCACGTTTTCTCACAAGAAGTAGAGCTTAATTTTTCTAGGGTTCTCGCAAAAGTAATCGGAATACGGTTCGAAGGAGGATGTCACTTTTGTGGGTTATCTTGTGAACTCATCTTACTTATCGTCATACATTAAATGAGGTGGAATCTATGTCAATTCAAGTAAATAATTTGAACGCTTGGTATGGAGATTTTCATGCTATAAGAGATATAAATTTGGATATAAAAGATAAACAAGTTACAGCTTTAATTGGACCGTCTGGTTGTGGGAAATCTACATTTATTCGTACGATCAATCGCATGCATGAAGTGATTGAAGGAGCACGAGTTACTGGTGAAATCATCGTTGATGGCCAAAACATTTATGATACGAATATAGACCCAGTAAGCGTACGCCACCGAATTGGGATGGTTTTTCAGAAACCTAATCCATTCCCGACGATGTCGATTTACGATAATGTGATTGCTGGCTTACGTTTAAATGGAACGAAAAATAAAAAAATCTTAGATGAAAAAGTAGAGACTAGTTTAATTCAGGCTAATCTTTGGGACGAGGTCAAGGATCGTTTAAACAAAAATGCCATGGGGTTATCAGGTGGTCAACAACAACGTCTATGTATTGCTAGAACCTTAGCAGTAGAACCAGATGTAATATTGATGGATGAACCAACATCTGCACTTGACCCGATTTCTACATTAAGAGTTGAAGAATTGGTTCATTCTTTAAAGGATAAGTATACAATCATCATCGTCACTCATAATATGCAACAAGCGGCTCGTGTGTCTGATAAAACTGCCTTTTTCCTAAATGGTGAGTTGATTGAATATGATGATACTGTTAAAATCTTTTCAAACCCTAAAAACCAAAAGACAGAGGATTATATAACTGGTCGTTTTGGTTAATACAAGGAGATGATACACTGTGCAAAGAAAAAGCTTTGATCAAGAATTGAATACTTTGCAACAAAACTTGTTGCAAATGGGTAATCTTGTTGAAGAAGCCATTGAAAAATCCCTTGAATCGTTGTCTAATTTGGATAAAGATTTAGCAAGAAAAGTGGTAGAGGATGATGTTAAGGTAAATGAAATGGAAGATCAAATTGAAACACTTGCCGTTCAATTAGTGGCTACTCAACAACCAGTTGCTAAAGATTTAAGGAAAATTATAGCAGCTATTAAAATTGCAAGTAGTTTAGAAAGAATGGCTGATTTATCAAGAGATATTGCGAAGGTAACGATTCGAATTGAAGAAGACCACTTATTAAAACCCTTAGTTGATATCCCTCAAATGGCGCAAATGGTAAAACAAATGTTAACGAACGGATTAAAATCTTATATTGAGGAAAATGTTGAGTTAGCGTTTGGTTTAGCTGAAATTGATGATAAGGTTGATAAATTGTATAGTACGGTTTTACGTGATTTATTAGAGATTATGACCAAAAAACCTGAAACGCTAAGCCAAGCAATGTTACTCTCATTTGTAGCCAGATATATCGAACGAATTGGAGATCATGCTACAAATATCGGAGAGAGTGTCATTTACTTGGTAAAAGGGAACAAACCAGATTTAAATCTATAGAGAAACTTGACTTTTATCATAGCCATTCTTATAATACTAATTATTAAAAAACTTAGTTAAAAAAATAGTTATATCGACGATGATGAGGACATGAATAATCAAAAACCGGTTTTTAGAGAGAGAATCCTTGGCTGAAAGATTCTTAACCAGGATTGATGATTTACCCCCTTTGAGTCATAATAGTGAAAGAAAAGTAGCTATTATCGGTATTCACCGTTATCAATATGAGCATTTATTAAAATAAATGGAATTTGGGTGGAACCACGGCACAATCGTCCCATAGAGGATGAATGTGCTTTTTTTATTGAAAAAAATTTTTTGCATCAAAATCACTAAAAAGGAGTGTTATGAAGGATGAATAAGATTAAGATTACTTTTCCAGACGGTTCTGTTAAAGAGTTCGACAAGGGTATCACCATCGAAGAGATTGCTGCATCTATAAGCCCAGGTTTAAAGAAAAAGGCCATTGCAGGTAAAGTGAATGGGAAATTGGTAGACCTCTATTTACCAATTGAAGAGGATGCTTCGATAGAAGTAGTAACGTTAGATAGTGAGGATGGGCTTGAAGTCTATCGTCATAGCTCTGCTCATTTATTAGCACAAGCTGTAAATCGTTTGTATCCTATGACAAAATTTGGTATTGGTCCAGTAATCGAAGACGGCTTTTACTACGATATGGATATTCCAGAGCAACTTTCAACAGAGGATTTAGAAAAAATTGAAAGAGAAATGAAGAAAATCATTAAAGAAGACTTACCGATTCGTAGAAAAGTCGTATCACGTGAAGAGGCATTGGAAATTTTCAAAGGAATAAATGATGATTTGAAAGTGGAGATCATCAATGAGTTACCAGAGGATGCTGAAATTACGATTTATGAACAAGGTGAATTCTTTGACCTTTGCCGTGGCCCTCACTTACCATCAACAGGAAAAATTAAAGCGATTAAGTTATTAAGTATCGCTGGTGCTTATTGGAGAGGGGATTCTGATCGCAAAATGTTACAACGAATTTATGGAACCTCTTTCCCTAAAGAAAATCAATTAGAAGATTACTTACATTTCTTAGAAGAAGCAAAAAAACGTGATCATCGCAAACTAGGTCGGGAATTAGAGCTCTATATGTTCTCAGACGAGGCTCCTGGAATGCCATTCTACCTAGAAAATGGAATGATCATTCGTAACCAATTGGAGAATTTCTCAAGAAAACTTCAAGAAGAAGCTGGATATAGAGAGGTTCGTACTCCACTTGTGATGAATCAACGTCTCTGGGAGCAATCAGGACACTGGGAACATTATAAAGAAAATATGTATTTCACTGACGTCGATGATACCAAATTTGCACTAAAACCAATGAATTGCCCAGGTCATATGTTGATTTATAAAAATCAATTACATTCTTATCGCGATCTTCCATTACGTATTGCTGAATTCGGCCAAGTTCATCGCCATGAGTTATCAGGTGCATTAAATGGAATGATGCGGGTTCGTACCTTTACTCAGGATGATGCACATATTTTCGTAAGACCTGATCAGATTGAATCGGAAATTAAAGAAGTTATTAAGTTGATTGATAAAATCTACAGTGTATTTGGTTTTGATTATAAAGTTGAATTATCGACAAGACCAGAAGATTCGATGGGATCTGATGAATTATGGGAGCAAGCAGAGACTGCATTAAAAAATGTATTGGATCATTTAGGGATGGAATACACCATCAATGAAGGAGATGGCGCATTCTATGGCCCAAAAATTGATTTTCATATTCTTGACGCATTGAAGCGTAGCTGGCAATTGGCAACGATTCAGCTTGATTTCCAAATGCCTGAAAAGTTTGATTTACACTATATCGGGGAAGACAATCAGCGTCATCGCCCTGTTGTTATTCATCGTGCGATTATGGGTTCGATTGACCGATTTATTGGGATCATTACAGAACATTATGCCGGTGCATTCCCTACTTGGTTAGCACCTGTTCAAGCAAAACTTCTACCTATAGCTGAACCTCATCATGATTATGCTAAAGAAGTATTAAAAAGAATGCAAGAAAAAGGCATTCGTGTTCAATTAGATGATCGTAACGAAAAGATTGGATATAAGATTCGTGAAGCACAATTACAAAAAGTGCCTTATATGCTTGTCATTGGGGATAAAGAGATGGAGAACGGTACTTTATCTGTTCGTAAGCGTGGAGAAGGGGATCTAGGTGCACAAGCGATTGACCAAGTCATTGCTCAATTGGTTGAACAAATTAATCAGAGAACAAATAACTAACAATCTTTTTATTGTGTTTGACAAATAAGTAACAACTATGGTAATATAATTTAGTAAATTTTTATATAGTGGATATGAAGTAGAAGCGCCCGCTTCTCACCTGATCGACATGGGGTTGACAGGTTTATATGATCGGTGAATCAATGATAGTGTGGGCGCTTGGCGTCTACACTTTTTTACTTTTTTATCCAGGAATGTTTTGGAGGTGGCAGATTATTAGCAAAGAACATTTAATAAATGAGGAAATTCGTGCGCGTGAAGTTCGTGTAGTTGGACCAGATGGAGAACAAATTGGGATTCTTCCGCTTAAAGAAGCGCTTAAATTAGCTGAGGAAAAGAATCTAGATTTGGTAAATGTTGCTCCTACCGCTAAACCGCCAGTTTGTCGTATTATGAACTATGGTAAGTTTAGATATGAGCAAAGCAAGAAAGAAAAAGAAGCTCGCAAAAATCAAAAAGTAATCAATGTTAAAGAGATTAGGCTTAGTCCAACAATTGAAGAAAACGATTTTCAAACGAAACTTCGTAGTGCAATTAAGTTCCTTAAAGCTGGCGATAAAGTGAAATGTAGTATACGTTTCCGTGGGCGTGAAATTGCTCACCAATCGATTGGTGAAAAAGTTTTAGATCGTCTAGCAAAAGAAGTAGAGGATATTTCAGTCATTGAACGCAAGCCTAAGTTAGAAGGCAAAAGTATGATCATGATTTTAGCGCCAAAATAATAGTCGTTATAGATTGGAGGAAATAGTCATGCCAAAAATGAAAACTCATCGTGGAGCTGCAAAACGTTTTAAGAAAACAGGTAGTGGAAAGCTTAAGCGTAGTCATGCATATACAAGCCACCTTTTAGAAGGTAAAAGTCCTAAGCGTGGACGTCAATTACGTAAAAGTGCGGTAGTAAGTAAAGGTGACCAAAAGCGTATTGAGCAAATGTTAACTTACTTATAATCATCGAAAAGATTCGCAATCTAGGAGGGAATAGATATGGCAAGAGTGAAAGGCGGATATGTTAGTCGTCGTCGTCGTAAAAAAATCTTAAAACTTGCTAAAGGTTATTTTGGTTCAAAACACCGTTTATTTAAAACAGCAAAAGCACAAGTAATGAAATCATTGTTATATGCTTATCGTGACCGTCGTCAGCGTAAACGTGACTTCCGTAAATTATGGATTGCACGTATCAATGCAGCTGCACGTATGAATGGTCTTTCATATAGTAAATTTATGCATGGTTTAAAAGTAGCTGGCGTAGATATTAACCGTAAAATGCTAGCTGACTTAGCTGTAAATGATGCAAAAGCATTTGCAGACCTTGCAGAATTAGCAAAAGAAAAAATCAATGCTTAATTTTTATAAAAACACCCTTATGGGGTGTTTTTTTGCAATGGTTTTCTATAGGGAGGATACAATTTGAAGATTATTCTATCGACTTTAAATGCAAAATATATTCATTCTTCATTAGCTTTACGCTATCTTAAAGCATATAGTCAAAATGAATTTCCAGAAATAGAGATTCTTGAATACTCTATTAAAGAACCGTTATTACATATGGTCAGTGAAATTTATCAAAAAGACCCTGATGTGGTAGGCTTCTCTTGTTATATTTGGAATATTGAAGAGACGATTCAGTTGATCCAACTATTAAAAAAAGTGAAACCTGAAGTCAGAATCGTATTAGGTGGTCCTGAGGTTTCCTATGATCTTCTTTATTGGTTTGAAAGAGTACCAGAAATTGATGTCATTGTGGTTGGGGAAGGAGAAGCAACTTTTTTACATCTACTTCAAGCATTAGAAACAAAAAGACCTCTAGATGAAGTTCTAGGGATTGCCTATAGAGAAGGGAAGACCTATCGAGTAAATGCATCACAGCCTAAATTGGATTTGAATGAGATTCCAAGTCCTTATCAAGATTTAGAAGATCTTCAGTCTTTGAAAGATCGAATAGTTTATTTTGAGGCTAGCAGAGGTTGTCCTTTTTCTTGTGCTTATTGTTTATCCTCGATTGAGACAGGTGTCAGATATTTTGAATTAGAGAGGGTAAAGGAAGATCTTCTTCGATTGATCAAAAGCGGTGTCAAGTTAATTAAGTTTGTGGATCGAACCTTTAATATCAATAAGAAATATGCACTTGAAATCTTTCAATTTCTCATCGAAAACCATCAAGGTACTGTATTTCAATTTGAAATTACTGCAGATATTATGAAGCAAGATGTTCTCCAATATTTGATCGACCATGCACCTGAAGGGATCTTACGTTTTGAAATTGGTGTTCAATCAACCAATGATTATACCAATTCCTTAGTTCATCGCCGACAAAACTTTAAAAAGCTTAGTGAAACGGTACTTAAATTAAAAGAAAGTACCAAAATTGATCAGCACTTAGACTTGATTGCAGGACTTCCTGAAGAAGATTATGAATCCTTTCGAAAAACCTTTAACGATGTATTTGAGTTAAGACCAGAGGAATTACAGCTTGGGTTTTTAAAAATGCTAAGAGGAACGACCATTTGGAAGGAAGCAAAAAAATATGGTTATATTTATATGGACAAAGCACCCTATGAAATATTGGCAAACAACGTTCTTTCTTTCTCAGATGTCATTCGGATTAAAAGAGTAGAAGAGGTATTAGATAAATATTGGAATGCACAGCGAATGAATCGAACCATTGAATACTTAATTCGGTATGAATTTACTTCGGCTTTTGACTTCTTTCAGCAGTTCGGAGATTATTGGGAAAGCAAAGGATGGAATCGAATTGGACATCAATTAGAAACCTTATATACAAGGTTAAATGATTTTTTAATCGATACCGGTATTCAACATCTAGAGATAGCTCAGAGCTTGATGAAACTTGATTATTTTCTTAATTTTAATCATAAGCCAAGAAAAACATGGTGGGAATTTACCCTCACCAAAAAAGAACAAAAGGAAATGATGAAAGACCTTATGGAGGATTTAAACCTAAGTGAAAATGAGCTACATAAGCATTTCATGATTGAAGTGGTTCCTATTGATATCGAAGCTTTTTTAACAATAGGTGAAATAAAAGAACAAAATACTTTGCTAGCGGTATATTATAATCCACCTGATAAACCAAAGTATTTTACTAAAAAACGATAGTGTGATAAAATTTCTTTTTAGTGAGACTAAAATGTAGGGGAGGAAAAAACAACGTGCAGAAAACAGTCAATCTTTTAAGGGAGTTCTCCATTCCATTGATCTCCGGAGTTATTGTCGCCTTATTATGGGCAAATCTTTCGCCTCACAGTTATGAGACATTTGTAGAAGGCGAGTTTTTTAGTGGGATTAGCTTTCATTTTTTTGTAAATGATATCTTTATGGTTTTCTTTTTTGCGATTGCTGCTGTAGAGATTGTTCAGAGCTTATCGCCTGGAGGAGATTTGAATCCATTAAAGAAAGCGGTTAATCCACTGATGGCTACAATGGGTGGGGTACTTGGGCCTGTAGCTGTTTATTTACTACTAAATTCAATCATAGGATCTCCAGAGTATTTAAGGGGTTGGGGGATTCCAACAGCAACTGATATTGCACTTGCATGGCTAGTTGCTCGCTTTGTTTTTGGTGATAAACATCCAGCTGTTTCCTTTTTATTATTATTAGCGATTGCAGATGATGCCATCGGGTTAGTGATCATTGCGATTTTTTATCCTGATCCTGTGAATCCAGTAGAACCGATTTGGCTGTTAGTTACCTTAGCAGGGATGGCAATTTCCTTTATATTAAGAAAAAAAGGAGTAACCAATTATTGGCCTTATCTCCTATTAGGTGGAGTTCTTAGTTGGATAGGTTTACACAACGCGCATTTGCATCCTGCACTAGCATTAGTCGTGATTATTCCATTTTTACCAAATCCAAAAGAAGAACATGGGCATTTATTTGAAGATGATGAGACCTCTCATACTACCCTTACGAAATTTGAACATGAGTGGAAAATCTTTGTAGATTTCGGATTATTTATGTTTGGCTTATCCAATGCCGGTGTAGAGTTTTCTGAAATTGGAACAACGACTTGGTTAGTCTTTGTCGGATTACTTGTTGGAAAAACGGTGGGAATCTTTACTTTAGGTTCTATTGCCAAAATGTTAGGTTTCCCATTACCAACAGGTATGGGAATGAAAGAATTATTCCTTGCTGGTGTCATTGCTGCGATGGGATTAACAGTCGCACTCTTTGTAGCAGGGGCTGCATTTACTGATCCAGTGATCCAAGGAGCAGCAAAAATGGGAGCGCTCTTTAGTGCAAGTGCTGCAATTTTTGCCTTTATCCTTGGCAAACTACTAGGTATCAAAAAGATGAAAGAAACGAGTACGCAAAATTAAGTTTTAATGACCCACGTAAAATTAAATTTTACGTTAAATGAAATGAATGATGAAAGGCTCTAAGAGAATTTAAAATGTCCTTTACAAAGGGTACATTTTAATTTAACCTTGGAGTCTTTTTTTGTTATATATGATTTTTCCTTAGGAAATCGTAAATAATATCGAAAGGGAACATTTGGTTGAAAATGTTTTAAAAGTTTTAATCATTCGCTATAATAAGATTGGATAGGAATTCCAATGGAAAAGGGGCGTTAAAATGGAAGATTTGACATTACAAATGTTTAAGGAATTAACTGAAGCACCAGGAGCACCTGGGAATGAAGCAGCTGCTAGAGAAGTGATGAGAAAGTATATCGAACCTTATGCTGATGAGGTTTATACTGATAACTTAGGGAGTTTAATTGCGAGAAAAGGAAATCAGGGTCCTAAAATCTTAATTGCCGGACATTTAGACGAAGTCGCTTTTATGGTAACACGGATTACAGATGATGGATTTATCAAGTTTCAACCCCTTGGCGGTTGGTGGGAACAAGTCATGCTTGCTCAAAGGGTAACGATACATACGAGAAAAGGTGAAGTGATTGGTATCATTGGCTCTAAGCCACCACATATTTTACCACCTGAAGCTAGGAAGAAGCCAGTTGAGAAAAAAGATATGTTTATCGACATTGGAGCAATCAGTAAGGAAGAAGCTGAAGAATTCGGTGTACGTCCTGGAGATTCAATTATACCGGTTTCTCCATTTACAGTAATGAAAAATCCAAAAATGTTAATGGCAAAAGCATGGGATAATCGGATTGGTTGTGCGATTGCAGTAGAAGTGCTTAAACGATTAAAAGATGAACAACACCCTAATACTGTATATGGAGTAGGTACAGTACAGGAAGAAGTGGGTCTTCGTGGTGCACAAACTTCTGTGAATACCGTTCAACCAGATATTGCTTTTGCTATAGATGTAGGAATCGCTGGCGATACTCCAGGGGTTACAGATGATGAAGCAGTAAGTAAAATGGGAAAGGGTCCACAAATCTTATTATTTGATGCGTCTATGGTTCCTCATCGAGGCTTAAGGGATTTTGTCGTTGATATTGCTGAAGAAGAAAACATTCCTTTTCAATATGAAGCATTAGCAGGGGGAGGAACAGATGCAGGGCGTTTTCACTTGTATGGAAAGGGAGTCCCCTCTACAGTAATAGGGATCGCTACACGTTACATTCATAGCCATGCTGCGATTCTTCATCGTGATGATTTTGAACAAGCAGTCAATTTACTTGTGAAAGTCATTAAACGATTAGATGAAAAGACGGTAAAAGAAATCATGGCTAGATAAAAAGAAAGAATGAGTCTCCTCTGTTGGATGGCTCATTCTTTTCCTTCTTCCTCTTTTTCTTTGGTGTTTATATATTTTTACTTAGTGCATCAATCATTTCGTTCTGTGATTGTGAATCACTGTGTTGCCAAATCACTTCAAATAAGACACCTAATCCAGGTAAGGTTTTTTCTTCATGATCTTTAATCGCTGTATTGATCATGTCTTTTAATTGTTCTTCATCTTTTCCTTTTATGTTTTGAATGATAGCTTGACGTAGGTCAATGTTCATCTCTTTAACCTCCTATATTTAATGGTAAGGAAATGGTCACTTTTATGGAATTTTTTTTTAGTATACCCTATATTGATCAAACCATTAGTTTTTAGGAAAAGAGCTTGTAGATATGATATAATATAAAAAAATCATGGTGAAGGGAGTAGCCATATGAGCAAGCAATTTGCAGTGATTGGTTTGGGCAGGTTTGGATCAAGTGTTGCAAAAGAATTGTATGATCTTCATTATGAAGTGATGGCTATAGATATCAATGAAGAAAGGATTCAAGAAAACGTTAACGTGGTTACCCATTGTGTACAAGCTGACTCCACTGACGAAACCGCGTTAAAGGCACTTGGAATCCGCAATTTTGATGTGGTTGTTGTCGCGATCGGACAAAATATTCAGGCCAGTATTTTAACTACTATACTTTTAAAAGAACTAGGTGTAGAAACGATTGTGGTTAAAGCGCAAAATCAATTACATGCAAAAGTATTATATAAAATTGGAGCCTCAAAGGTCGTCTTTCCAGAACGAGATATGGGAGCAAGGGTAGCGCATAATCTGGTTACACCGAATATTTTAGATTACATCGAACTGTCTGATGAATATAGCATCGTTGAAATTATTGCGAGTGAAAAAATGAACCACAAAAGCTTGGTTGAATTAAATATCCGTGCACGATTTGGATGTAACGTCATGGCAATCAAGAATGACCATCGTATCAATGTAGCCCCTGATGCAAATGACATGATAAAAACAGGGGATATCTTAGTCGTTATTGGACATAATAAAGATTTAAGAAAGTTTGAAGATTTTGTCATGAATGGAAAGTGAGAAAAAAATGGAAGTCATTCAATCAATCAATAATCCTAGAATTAAGACATGGTATCAACTAAAGAGTAAAAAGGGAAGACAAGAACAAGGGTTATACATCATTGAAGGAATCAAACTTATTGAGGAAGCGATCGATGCAAAACAAGAAATTGAAGCCCTAATTTTTGATCAGGGAAAGGATCTTCCAGAATCATTAGCTCTTCATCTAGAGAAGTATGACTTGTCCATTCCTATTGTTTCCGTATCAACACCTGTGATTGAAAAATTATCAGATACTGAAACCCCCCAAGGGGTTTTGGCTATATTAAAAAAGAAAAATATCGAGATAGAGAAACTGTTTGAAAACCAATTTTCTTTTTACTTGCTGATCGATCAAATTCAGGATCCTGGAAATCTAGGAACAATTATTCGCAGTGCAGATGCAGCCGGGGTACAAGGCATTATTTTAGGAAATAGTACAGTCGAGCTATACAATTCAAAGGTAATCCGTTCTGCGATGGGATCGATTTTTCACCTGTCAATCGTACAAGATGAATTAGACCAAATTATTCCTAAGTTACAGAAAAACGGTGTTAAAGTGATTGGGACAAGCCCATATGCAAGCAAAACTTATTTTGATGTTGATCTTACACAAAAAGTGGCTATAATAGTAGGAAATGAAGCAAAAGGGTTGTCTGATTCAAGAAAACAACAAGTAGATGAAATGATAAAAATCCCTTTAGTTGGGAAAGCAGAATCGCTAAATGTAGCAATGGCCACAACGCTTATTTTATACGAAAGAGTAAGGCAAATGGAAAAGGGTTGGGCTTGAAGTCTAGCTTATACATCAGTATAATGATACATAATAACCAAAGATATAATTTTATATTTGAATGCGAGGAAAGAGAAGAGTAGATAAATTCCCATCTTTTAGGGAGGAGATGTCATAGACTGGAAGCATCTCTAAGATGGTTTTATTGAAGTTCGCTCTGGAGCAGATCTCTGAAAAGGATCAGTAGGAGAATCCGTTTTGTCTACGTTAAGACACTAAAGTTGAACAATCAATCTTGTTTAATTGTTCATAAATTAGGGTGGTACCACGGTCTTTCGTCCCTTGCCAAGGATGAAAGGCCTCTTTTTTTGTGGGCTATTTTTAAGTATATGATACAAGGGAGGAAATGTTATGAAGGAGCGATTAGAGCAATTGAAGCAAGAAGCTCTAACGGAAATTGATCAAGTAAATGACATCCAAGCTTTAACTGCAGTAAAAGTAAAATATTTAGGCAAAAAAGGTCCCATCACAGAAGTATTACGAGGGATGGCAAATGTTTCAGCAGAAGAGCGCCCGCTCATTGGAAAGTTGGTTAATGAAATAAGGGAAGAAATTGAAAGGGGTCTAAATTTAAAAGAGACCGCAATAAAAAACAAGGCTTTAGAAGAAAAACTTGAGAAAGAAACCATTGATGTCACTTTACCTGGTAAACCAATAAGCCAAGGGAATAGGCACCCATTAACAAAAGTGATTGAGGAAATTGAAGATATTTTTATCGGTATGGGATTTGAGGTAGCTGAAGGTCCAGAAGTAGAATCAGATTACTATAACTTTGAAGCATTAAACTTACCAAAAGAGCATCCTGCTCGTGATATGCAAGATTCATTCTATATTACAGAAGAAATCTTAATGCGGACACATACTTCTCCTGTTCAAGTGCGGACGATGCTAAACAAAAAAGGAAATGTTCCTGTAAAAATCATTTGTCCAGGAAAAGTTTATCGTAGAGATGACGATGATGCGACTCATTCCCATCAATTTATCCAGATTGAAGGACTTGTGGTTGATGAAAAAATTACCATGACTGATTTAAAAGGGGTGCTTCTTAATTTTGCTAAGAAAATGTATGGCGAGCATGCAAAAATTCGCTTACGTCCAAGCTTCTTTCCTTTCACAGAACCAAGTGCAGAGGTAGATGTATCCTGTATGATGTGTGGTGGAGATGGCTGTCGAACATGTAAAAATACTGGTTGGATCGAAATCCTTGGTTCAGGGATGGTTCATCCAAAAGTGTTAGAGATGGCTGGCTATGATCCAGAAAAGTTTTCCGGCTTTGCCTTTGGTATGGGTGTAGAAAGGATCGCTATGTTGAAATATGGTATTGACGACATTCGTCATTTTTACACCAACGATTTAAGATTTTTAGATCAGTTTAAACGGGTTTAAGGGAGGTTAGAAAAGATGAGAGTATCCTATCAATGGTTATCCCAATATGTTGACATTCAAGATATCGATCCTTATGAATTAGCGGAAAAGTTAACTCGTAGTGGTGTAGCAGTTGATCTTGTAGAAAAAAGCAATCCTGCTTTAGAAAAAGTAGTAATCGGTTATGTAGTAGAACGAGAACAGCATCCAAATGCCGAGAAATTAAGTTTGTGTAAGGTAGACGTGGGTCAGGGTGAACCTTTACAAATTATTTGTGGTGCGGCAAATGTTGCACAGGGTCAAAAGGTACCTGTCGCATTAGTTGGTGCTACCTTACCAGGAGATATTAAAATTAAAAAGGCAAAATTGCGTGGAGTTGACTCTGAAGGGATGATTTGTTCCGCCAAAGAATTAGGAATGAATGAAAAATTATTATCTAAAGAAAAAACTGAAGGGATTCTAGTTCTTTCAGACGATGCCAAAATTGGTGAGCCGATTGAACCTTTGTTAGGGTTTAATGATTACATCCTAGAGTTGGACTTAACGCCAAACCGTTCAGATTGTTTAAACATGATTGGTGTTGCGTATGAGGTAGCCGCTATTTTAGACAGGAATATAAAACTACCTGAAATAAATCTAGAGAATAACATTGACCAAAATCATTCTGTTCAAATTAAGATTGAGTCACCTGAAGCCTGTCCTCATTATGCAGCCCGTCTAGTTAAAAATGTAAAAATTTCAGATTCTCCACAATGGATGCAAAATCGTCTGATTGCAGCAGGAATCAGACCCATTAATAATGTGGTTGACATTACCAACTTTGTCATGTTGGAATACGGGCAGCCTTTACACGCCTTTGATTTTGAAAAATTGGATCAAGCAAAGGTTGTTGTACGGATGGCAAAACCTAATGAAAAAATCGTCACCTTAGATGACCAAGAACGAGAATTAGACGAACAAATGCTTTTGATTACCGATGGAGTAAAACCTATTGCTATCGCAGGAGTAATGGGGGCTGCCAATAGTGAAGTTACAAAAAACACAACCCAAATTTTATTAGAATCAGCCTATTTTAAGGGCTTTTCCATCAGATCAACCTCTAAAAAGCTTGGGCTTCGTTCTGAAGCAAGTATGCGTTTTGAAAAAGGGGTTGACCCCAATCGAATCTATGCGGCATTAAATCGAGCAGCGGCATTATTAGTAGAGTATGCTGGGGGTAGCATTGAAGGTGGAATTACAGAAGAAAAGTTAGAACAACCAACAGAATTGATGATTTCATTAAAGCCAGATCGTATCAATCAAATTCTTGGTACTGAGTTAGATGTACAAGAAATGGTTGCTATTATGAAACGCTTAGGTTTTTCTGTAGAAGAAGAAACGAGTGGCCTAAGGGTAATCATTCCTACTAGAAGACCAGATGTTACGATTGAAGCGGATTTAATTGAAGAAATCGCAAGAATTTATGGGTATGATCATATCCCGACAACATTACCTATTGGCGAATATATCCAAGGTGGGTTAACCAAAAAACAAAAACTTCGTAGAATGATAAAAAATCTTCTGGAGGTTTCTGGTTTACAGGAAGTAATCAGTTATACTTTTATCGGAGAATCCCAACTTGATATATTACAAGGGTTAGCGAATCAGCCAAGACCTATTTCTTTAGCCATGCCAATGAGTGAAGAAAGGCAATTTTTGAGAACACAACTTCTCCCACAATTGTTAGAAATAGCTAAATACAATGTGAATCGTCGCAATCATAATATTCGTATATATGAAATAGGAGCCACTTTTATTTCCAATGAAATTCATTTAACTGAACTTCCTTCTGAGAGATGGACTGTTGCAGGTTTTATGATGGGTTCCTTACCCATACATTGGCAATCCAAAGAACACAACATAGATTTTTATGAAGTAAAAGGGGTTCTAGAACACTTATTTATTAGCTTAGGATTAAGAAATGTCGAATATCAAGCGGTTAGGGCAAAAGGCTTTCATCCTGGTCGAACAGCAGAGATCAAAATTGGGGAAAAAATCATCGGTTATATTGGTCAGATTCACCCAGAAGTTCAAACTCAATATGATTTAGATGAATGCTATGGTTTTGAATTAGATTTGAATACCATTCTGGAACTAGCAGATATAGAAATTGAATATCAGCCATTGCCAAAATATCCTGCAATTCAAAGGGATATAGCAGTGGTTGTTGATAAAAATGTAGAATCCAGCTCGTTAATGGATACTATTTATGAAAATGGTAGAGAGTTGTTAGAGGATCTTACCTTGTTTGATGTTTACATGAGTGAACAATTAGGGGAAGATAAAAAAAGCATCGCTTTTTCACTTATCTATCGTAGTCCAGAACGTACCTTAACAGATGAAGAAGTAGCAAAGAGACATGGACAAATTCTGGAACAACTGAAGGAAAAGTATCACGCAGAATTAAGAAAATAATTACAATCCTTTTCGAACAATGAAGCAAATCGACGATTTACAAGAGGTTGCCTAAACTTAAGGTGACCTCTTTTTTCCCTCATCGCTTATAAATCATGATATACTGGTCTATATTGAAGGAATTTTATACCTTTCTATAGAATGTATTACAACATCGAAGTATATAGAGGCAGCAAGGGGGTTCTATAAGTGAATGAAGAGCAAAAAAATCGTCTACCCGTCATGATTTATGGACAACAGTATAAAATTGTGGGAAAAGCGAGTTCAAATTATATGCGGATGGTTGCTGGATATGTTGACGAAAGAATGAAACAAATTGCGGATTCTAATCCTCGATTAGATACAACTAAAATTGCGGTGCTTACTGCGGTGAATATTGCTGATGAATATTTTAGGTTGAAACAAGAGTATGATGAATTGTTAAAGTTGATTGAAGAAGAAGAGTAGGTGAAAAGATGAATACAATGGATCTGATTATTGTGATCATCATCATTGTCTCCATTTTTCGAGGTTATCAGTTAGGCTTAATTCGTCAGTTCATTCACTTTATAGGTTTTTTTCTTTCTCTTTATTTAGCCTATCGCTTTTCAGGTGAATTAGTACCTTTGATACAAAGTGTAGTGCCTATGCCAACATTTGAACAGTCTTCTTTGTATTTATTTTCGGAAACTTTTCAGCTTCCCACAATGTTTTATAATGCGATTGCATTCTTTCTTATCTTTTTTGGTACTAAGCTTATTTTGAATATTGGGGGTAGCATTCTACATCAGATTGCCAGTTTACCCGGTATTGCCATTGTAAATCGACTTTCTGGTGCATTATTAGGACTTGTCCAAATTCTTTTTATTCTGATTATATTGGTTCATATCCTCTCAGTCATGCCATGGGCAGAATTAAAAAATGTTTTAGAAGGATCCTATTTTGCTAAATATACGTTGCAAATGACACCTGCTATTACTGAGAAATTATATCATCTATGGAACACCTCTAATTCTTCATATCTTTAATCGTATAAGCTAATATACATTACAAATCATGCCAAATTAGGTATGATTTTTTTTATGAATTTCGTTGACATTTTCATAGAAAATAAGTAGAGTACTATATGTGTTTTCTTGTGTTTATAAGGGCATTATTTTAGGAGGAGAAAAAAGTGGCTACACAATTTGCAGTCATTGGTTTGGGACGTTTTGGTTCAAGTTTAGCTGGAACACTATATGAAATGGGCTATGAAGTACTAGGAATTGATTCAAAAGAGGAAAAAGTTCAAGAAATGGTCAATCGGGCTACACATGTATTACAAGTAGATTCTACAGATGAAGTTGCTTTAAAAACCATTGGGATTCGTAATTTTGATGTGGTCATTGTGGCGATTGGTGAAGATATCCAATCAAGCATTTTGACTACATTGATTCTTAAAGACTTAGGAGTGCCAAGAATTGTAGTAAAAGCCCAAAATGAGCTTCATGGAAAGGTGTTGGAAAAAATTGGTGCAGATAAAATTATCTACCCAGAACGAGACATGGGGATCCGTGTCGTTCACCAGCTTATTACTCCTAATATCCTTGATTATATAGAACTAGCACCAAACTATAATATTGTAGAGATTGCGATTGGACCAGATATCGTAGGAAAGACCCTACTTGAATTAGATATACGCGCTAAATTTGGCTTAAATGTGATGGCAATCAAATCTAATGAGCAGCTAAAAATTGCACCTCAAGCCAATGATCAATTTCAAGAAGGTGACATTTTAGTATTAGTTGGTCATATTGATGATATAAAACGGTTCGAAGAATATTCAAATGGTAAAAAGAAAAAATTAAAGATATAATAGAGACAAACAATATACCTGTTAAGGTATTTAATGTATAAGGATATGTGATGGAGGTGGTTCTATGAATTACTCCCCAGAGATTAAGAATCGCTTAAAGAGAGTAGAGGGACAGGTAAGAGGTGTCCTCCGAATGATGGAAGAAGGACAAGAATGCAATGATGTCATTCACCAATTGTCTGCGGTACGTAATGCTGTTGACCGTGTGATTGTTCACGTTATTGGCACAGATATGAGTAAATGTTTAATGGATGAAATGCAAAAACAGGATGAACAACGTGATACGGATAAAATCATTAAAGACGCCATACAATTACTATTAAAAACAAGGTAGACGTACAGGGGAATAAAGCTGCTGTTGATGTATCAGAGGAGATGTTATCTCATTTGCGCGAAAAGTTGAAAGAAGAAAATGCAGACCAAACAAAGATCAGTATTTATTGGTTTGTGATGTAAGATAAAAAGGTTTGTATATTCCAGCGCGCGCTCCGTTATCCATGCCTTTCTTTGATTAAAGAAACCCTTAAACAACTAAAGGAAGAAAGTGAACACTTTCTTGTCCTTAAAAAGAGGCGTTAGGCCTCTTTCTTTTGTGGGCTCTTTATTCCTTGTTGGAGCAAGAACATCTTATGGTAAAGGCCACCTTTTGCTAGGAGTTCTTGATGAGTTCCTCTTTCCACGATTTCACCATGGTGTAAGACTAGGATCAAATCAGCATCTTGAATCGTAGAGAGTCGATGTGCGATAGCGATGGTCGTTCTTCCTTTTCTCATCTTATCTAGCGCTGTTTGAATCGCTTCCTCTGTCTCCGTATCAATACTAGCCGTTGCCTCATCCAAAATCAATATTTTTGGATTGATAGCCATTGTTCGAGCAAAGGAGATCAGCTGCCGTTGTCCAGATGAAAAAGTGGCTCCACGTTCCATGACAGGCTCGTGATAACGATTGGGAAGTTTTTGAATAAAGGAATCAGCTTGAACATATTTTGCTGCTTCAATGATTTTTTCGTCACTAATCTCCTCATGATGCAACCGAATATTTTGTTTAATATCTCCGACAAAAAGAAAGGGATCCTGTAAAACTAAACCGATTTTCTTACGCAATTCTTCATTCAGGTAATGAGAAAGGGGGAGACCATCAATCAGAATTTCCCCATGCTTGATTGGATAAAAATGCATCAATAGATTGATAATTGAACTCTTGCCACTGCCTGTGTGTCCTACTAAGGCAACAGTCTCACCAGGTTTAGCAACAAAAGAGATATTTTTTAAGACATCTGTTTTGCCATCATAGGAGAAAGTGACATCTTTAAATTCAATCTGTCCTTCTTGAATCACTGGTGAATCATCACCTATTTTACTTGGAGCCATTCGTTCATCATCAAGTAGTCCAAATACTCTTTCAGCGGCAACGATCGCTTGTTGAAATTGACTTAGGCGAAACATCATCATATTGACGGGTTCAAAGAAACGATCTAAATAATTCAAATACGCATAAACGACACCAATTTCAATCGACGTGTGAATAGACTCGATCCCAAAAAAACTTAAGATTAAGCTTAAAGCTACGAGGTAAAGGAAATCTACAGCAGGTCTAACCATTAGAGAGTTGATTTTGATTTGCTTGATATTAAATGTCAAGTAGTCTTGGTTGGTCTTACCAAATTCACTACTTACCCTTTTTTCTTGACGCATCGCTTGAATGATATTCATCCCTTGAAGAGATTCGTTTAGTTTGGCATTTAGTTGGCTTAATTTTTTTCTCGCTTGGTGAAAAATCTTTGCACTTATTTTTCGATATCCATGCATCAGTAAAAGGATAAATGGCATGAGCAAGAGAAAAAGCAAGGCCATTTTCACATTAAGGAAGAACATTCCTACAATGATTCCCATCAGAAAGATAATATTTTGAACGAAAGTAGATAACACACTAATGTATAATTCTTTGATCGCTTCTGTATCATTAGTAATCCGAGAAACGATACTTCCTCCTGGAGTGTTATCGAAAAAAGTGAGCCCCATATGTTGAACCTTCGCAAACACATCGACCCGCAATTGATGAATGATCCATAGGGCGATTTTCTGAAAAGAAATCAGTTGGTAAAAGTTTAAACTTACAGATGTAATATGAAGAAGTAAATAACCAGCCCCAAGTAAACTGATTGCTTTCCATTCAAAAAGACCAGGTGTTAGGTAGTCGTCAATAAAGATTTTAATGAGAATCGGGCCAACAACATCAGCAGATGTAGCAACAAGCAAAATGATAAAGGCATTCGTTAATCCCTTGATATGGGGTTTGATATACGACAAAAGCCTACGAAATACCCTTTGTTTTGAAATTGCCTCCGTTTGAGGAGTTGTATTCATTCTGAAACGCCCCCTTTTTCGACTAAAAATTCTAGTTGTTGACGTTGATACATCTCTTTATACCATCCCTCTAATTGCATTAATTCTTCATGACTTCCTCGCTCAATGATTTGGCCTTCTTCAAGGACGATAATCAGATCTGCGTGTTGCACAGCACTTAAACGGTGTGAGGAGATCAATGTTGTTTTATTTAAACGATTTTTTAAAAGCGATTGTAAGATGCCTTCCTCTGTCTTGGCATCCACTGCTGATAATGCATCATCTAGGATTAGAATCTCCGGATCTATAAGTAAAGCGCGGGCAATTGAGATTCTTTGTTTTTGTCCCCCAGATAAAGTGACCCCTCTTTCTCCAACCATCGTTTCATACTTTTCTTCGAATTGCAGGATATCTTTATGGATTGCAGCTAATTTTGCCACTTCGATTACTTCTTCTAACGTGGCCTTAGGTTTTGCAAAGGAAATATTTTCTGTTATCGTACCTGAGAAGAGGAAATGTTCCTGTGGTACATAACCGACCGAAGAACGTAGAGCGTCTAAAGTATAATCATAGATTGATTTATAATTAATGGTGATATCACCTTGATCGAGATCAAATTCCCGAAGTAATAAACGAAGTAACGTTGTTTTCCCACTTCCTGTTTTTCCAATCACACCAAGAGTTTGCCCTTTTTTTAATGTGAAATCAACATTTCTTAATGTTGGTTTCTCTTGTTCAGGATAGGTGAAAGAGTTAATCTGATAGGCTAGATCGCCAGTAGGAGGCTGCTTAATTGCACCAACTTTGTCAACAATGGCAGGTTTAACATGAAGCAACTCCTGAACGCGATCATAGGAAGCACGACCTCGTTCAACTATATTAAATAACCAACCAAAAGCTAGCATTGGCCAGATCAATTGACCCAAATAAATTGTAAAAGATGTCAACTGACCAATCGTCATCTCTTTCCCTATCACAAATTTGGCGCCAAAGGCCACTGCAAGAAAGAAAGAGATCCCTACAATCAATTGAATGGTAGGATCAAATAATGAATCGACTTTGGCTACTGCAATATTCTTTTTAACCGTATCCATGGATTGATTTGCAAAAGCATTCTTTTCTGCCTCTTCTTGACCAAATGCTTTAATAACACGAATTCCCGAGACATTTTCCTGAACTTTTTCATTTAAATGAGAGAAGGCATCTTGTGCTTGAAAAAAACGTTCGTGTACGAGAGAACCATAAAAGTTAGTCAGCCAAGCCATAAAAGGCATGGGTAGAAGCGTAATCAGCGTTAATTTCCAACTAATTGTAGTGGCCATGGCCACGATGACAAGTGTTCCCATTGTTAAGGAGTCTACTAGGGTTAAAACCCCTTCTCCAGCAGTGCCTTCAATCGCTTGAATATCATTGGTTGAATGAGCCATTAGATCACCGATTCGGTGCTTATGATAAAATTGCGGTGATAATTTTGTAAAATGATCATATAAACGTTGGCGTAACAAGGCTCCCAATTTAACTGCAGATCCAAATATCATCATACGCCAAATATAGCGCAAGACGTACATAAGGATTCCGGCTAATAAAATAAGCAAAATCCATAGCAATAATTGTTCTGTCGTTAACGTTTGTCCTTTGATTTGATCGACGATTTTACCAACGGCATAGGGTGGAAATAAATTAAGGAATGAGACCAACATCAAAAGAAGAACACCAATGATATATTTCGTTTTTTCTAACTTAAAAAACCACCATAAATCCCGAAAAATACTCATAAAGACTCCTTTCTTGTGTTGTTATATGGAATATAAAGCCGCGGTTTGGAAATTATATCTCGTTTTTGTTGCAAAGTAAAGATTTTTTTGAATTTTCCTCCCATATAATCAATCGAAACAAGCATTAAAGAAAACAGTCACTTTTGTTGATTTTGTTATCTAAAAATAGATGTAATTTATGGATGTAATTCTAATAATTACATCTTTTTGATCTGAGTAAATCTACTAATTTTTAAATGCTTTTATTAAAATGAAAGAGGGATTTTTCCAGTACTGCTCTATATTTTGGGAATTTATGAAGAAAATATGAAGAAAGATGTGAACATCAGTAAACCAAAAACTAGCAAAGAAGTTGGTAGATATTACATCGTCCATCACAACACTACCTATGTTACCATGTAAATACGCACCAAGAATAAATCTAAATCCTAGAATAAGAGATTTAGAAAAAACAACATAGGAGGTTATGTATGAGATATACTGCAAAGAAACTGGCTGGCTTGGCTATTGCCACCACAATGGTATTTGGTTCCTTTGGACCAACAAGTGCTATTTTACCAAGCTTAACCGCTCAAGCAGCAACCGTATCAAGTACAGACATAACAAGGGATGCGTTAAATCAAGTAGGAGTACCATTTAAATATGGAGGAGCCTCTCCTCAAGAAGGATTCGATACTTCAGGTTTAATCTATTACGTTTACCAAAAGAATGGAATTGACTCACCTCGAACAGTGAAGTCTCAAGCATTCTATGGCGTTCATGTAGATCGTAATGAATTAAAACCAGGAGATGTGGTGTTCTTTTCCTATAAGGGATCCTATCCTGACTTCAATGGAATCTATTTAGGTGATGAAAAGTTTGTTAGTTCTTTCAGTGGAAAGGTAGCTGTTCATTCGTTATCTACAAGTTACTATAATGGTAAGTATTTTGGTGCGAGACGATTTTTAACAAGTGGACAAACTTCAACAGGAGCAACATCAACGCCTTCAACGCCAACATCACTAACGAATAATACGGGTTCATCTAATACGGGGTCAACTGCTCCATCAACAGTCCCTACTTTAACCAACACGATCGCAGATTCAATTATTGAGACTGGTGAAAAGTATATGGGAACACCATATCAATTTGGTGCGAGAGCCTATCAAACCAATACATTTGATTGTTCTTCTTTTACACAATATGTCTTTTATAAGAATGGGATCAAATTACCAAGAAATTCTCGTCAACAATCTACTGTAGGTGCATATGTACCATATGGAAAATGGCAAAAAGGAGATTTACTCTTCTATACCTTACCTGGATATAATGGTAGAATTGGCCACGTGGCCATCTACGCTGGTAATGGAAAAGTGCTTCATACCTATGGTAAACCAGGTGTAACATATACTGATATGAATGTTAGATGGTTGAAAGATTACTATGTTACAGCACGTCGTGTGATTAAATAAGCAATATAGCAGTAAAAAAGTGAAGGATTGATTCCTTCACTTTTTTGTGCTATTTTACTAAACCCGAATAACCATATAATCTCCAGTTTTTAGCTGAACGATATCTGCTTTTAAGGCTTTAGCAATATCTACGGATAAGGTTTTCTGAATCTCTTCATTTTCAGCATATAAAGCAATAGGATTTCCGGCGAGTACTCTATTTCTATCTAATGTAATATAAGCTAAAATCTCATAGCTAGGTTTCATAGTTGCTTCTCTTCCCATCCTTATTCCTCCCCAAATAAATTGGTATTCATCACTGAATGGCTCTTTTTCACAGTTTCTAATAGTGGTGTTTGGATAACCGCTTCAACTAATTTATCGTAATCGTTAAGTACAGGAACCAATGTGACTACAATTCTCCCTTTTTCATAATCTTTTCTTGTGAAATGGTAACGTTTTAAACCAATTGCTCTCGTTGCCTCAAATAGCATCGCTTGACGTTGGCCAAAATGATCGAGTGCAATGCGAAAATGATCTTTTTTGGGATAAACGACAACGGCCATGCCTTCCTTTTGAAATAACTCACGACTATTATCGCCACCAAGTAAGTTACTGACGAAAATGTCATCGACATAAAGCTCAGAACCTTTTATTTCAATTTTCCCTGGCTTTACTTCTGCAATATCACCAACAGTTTTTCCCTTTGAAAACCGTTTTAGAATATAGATGAGAGAAAAACCAACGATTACTGACCCGATCACCTTAGGGACATATGAAAAGGGTAAGATGTACATGGTTAGTGCAGTAAAGAGAGATACAATGAGTGAAAAATAACTTCTAGCCTCAAACGTTTTTGCAATTCCATCAATGTAAGCTGCACCTCGGAAAGTGTATTCCGTCTCTTCTAAATCTTTTAGGCTATCTCTCTCCATTTTTCTTATATCGCGAAATTGCTGAATGGCTAGAACAAGGAAAGTGACGGCCACATAATTCTTGGACAACAGTGCTGGAATCGCCACTGCTCCTAAAGATGCAGCAATAAAACCCGTAATTAAATGAATCAGATAGCCATTTGGATAACTAGGATATTGGCGAAAGTCTTCCTTTAGCATCAGGATTCGAGAAATGGTTCCAATCAAAATTGCAGTAAGAATTGTGATGAGATCACGTGTTTCTAACATTTTTTCACCTGAATTTTTATAGTATAATTTATGTTTACTATTTTTTCTTTCCTTCCATAAAATATTCAGATGAATTTTCTGAATACAAATTCATTATTTCTCCATATTTTGCATGTATTGTAGTAGATGTAAAGGTTTGAAGGCGTTAGCACAAACTTGATTTATCACTTGTGAAAGGAAAGGTGAAGAAAGATGTATGATTTCGTTATCATAGGTTCGGGAAGTGCTTCGTTCTCTCTGCAGCCATTAAAGCAGTTGAATTCGATGACAGTCGTCTTCAAATGATATCAAGCCAAATTTTGATTGCGGTTCCTAAAATAAGGATGGCCAATACATATTGCAATGATTTGGCTTTCATTTTTTTCCCTACTTTTGCCCCTAGCGGAGCCCCGGCTAAGCTTCCTATGACTGTCCAAAAGGTTGGCCAAAAGAGAATTGACCTTGACATGACTTTTCCAACCGTTCCACCAATCGATGATAGAAATACAATAACTAAAGAGGAAGCAATAGTAGTACGAAGAGGAATCTTTAAGAAAAACAGCATGATTGGAATTAAAATAAAGGCTCCACCTGCACCGACAATACCTGAGACAACCCCAACAATAAAAGCTGAGATTGCAGCCAATATACGATGATATCTAAGTTCTGGTTCATGTTCTTCCTGAACTGGCCTAGGAATGAACATTAAGATTGCAGCCAAAGTGGCGAGTACTCCATAGGTCATATTGATCATATCACCAGTTAGATATTTTGAACCAAAGCCTCCTAAGAGCCCCCCAATAATAATACTACTTCCCATGATAATTATTAGATTTTTATTGATAAAATTTGATTTTTTATAGGCAAATGAAGCTGTTAAAGAAGAGAAAAGGACTTGTAACATGGTAATAGCAGAAACTTCTTGAGGAGTAAAAGCTCCTACTCCAATCAAAACAGGTATATATAAAAGCATGGGATAATTAACGATTGCCCCTCCAATTCCAAGCATTCCAGAAAGAAAAGCACCAATCAATCCAATAAAGAAAAGAATCATCGCCAAGGAAATAGTCAAAGAAGAATCACCTCTAGCTTTGTTGTTTATTGTGATACCGGTATACGTATACCAGTTTATTTTGTTTAACTCAATTAGTCAACAAAGAACCATAATTTAACCAAAGAGAAAGCCGGCATAAACCGGCAATTTTAAATGTTCAAGTATAACTTTCTTTTCATTATTGTGGGCTATCTTAACCATGATTAACTTTACCGTTTCCCCTGAAATAGTAGAAAGGGTTTTAGATATATTTGATTCCCCCTTCTTCTGTTACAACTTTTCCTGTCCAATCCAACATTCCGCCAACAATATTTTTCACTTTTTTAAATCCTTGATGTAGTAAAAACAGTGTTGCATATTCACTACGATTACCGCTACGACAAACGATGAGATATTCTTCTTGTTTATCTAATTCCTGATATCGATAACCTAATGTTCCTAATGGAATAAGGATCGCTCCAGGAATATGTCCATTCACAAATTCGAAGTCTTCGCGTACGTCAATGATCTTTACATTGTCGCCATTTTTCAATCTTTTTCTAACTTCTTCAGTACTAATTTGATAATCCATTTTGCTATTCTCTCCTTTTTATCTCTACCTATTAGATAAGATTTAGTTAAAAATTCAACATATATTACTATTTAAACTATGAATATAGTAAAAATAAATTAAACAAAAAAGCAGATTTAATATTTACATGGGTATATAGTTTAAAGATAAAATAGAAAAAAGTCAATCGAGAAAGCATTAAATTGTTATTGTTCTGTGATATTGTCATGTTATAACTGTTCAGAGAAAATGTCACTATGGGACAGGAGAAGATTACATTGACAAAAGCAGAACTCAAAAAAGTATTGGTCATTGAAAAGCTTGTTTCTC
>NZ_BDGM02000029.1:0-27540 GCF_001748485.2 Tepidibacillus sp. HK-1
ATTTTCCTGTTTTTGTTCGAGAAACCGTACAAGACTTGAGGATATGATGTGACGGGATTTCCCGATGTTGTTTCATTTTTACAAGTTTCAGTTTCGGTAATTTGATATAGCCATCCAAAAGCATAATATTTCCGTTGACCACGTTGGTTGTGTAGGACTGTCTCGCCTTGCGGCTTTTGAACTTAGGAAATTCAACACGACCAGAGAAGAAGTTATGGTATGCCTTCTGCAAATTCAGTTGAGCGTTTGCCAACGCTAGGCTATCGACTTCTTTGAGCCATGCAAACTCCTTTTTGTACTTGGCAGGAGTCGGGAATTTTTGCTTTTTCAAGGCTTCTTTGTCGTGCTTGAACTTCTCATATGTTTCCTTTCGTTCAGCCAACATTTTATTGTAGACGAAACGAACGCAACCGAAGGTTTTCGCAAGAAATTGCTCTTGTTCTTGTGTTGGGTACAGACGGAACTTATATGCTTTGTTTGCCATATCGAATCACCTCACTTCAATGGGCGCACCACCCGTTGTGAGTAAGCAAAAGCTTCTCAACATCGTGATTCCATTCTACTTATATCATAGCAAAAAAAGACAACTTTAGGCTACGCCTAACCGAAATTCATCTCCCACTTTCACTGGTGCTGGCACACCTTCACGTTTAGCAGTGGGAGACTTCTTTCGGAGGGAAGTTAAATTCATACTTTTCTCTGGTATCCCAAACTTCATCTTTTTGCTCCTAAGTCACGATATACCTGTGTTATAGCTGCGTAATAACTATCCTTAATCTTCATTACTGCCAATTGAAAACGCTCTTCGTCGTAAGTATGGGCTAATAAATTTTGTTTTTCCAACATATCCATCCATGTTTCACCATCCTGAATAAGACCATAGTGAAATGATGATTTTATTACTTCTCTTGGAAAGGTTACTAATACTTCTTGAGACTCTAAATAATCCTTAAGTGTTTTCCATGCCAATTCAAATGTATACTCAAACCTTTGAATCAAACCTTCTTTCTCAAGCACGCTAAGATTATCAAAATCTTGTATAGCTAAGTCAAATTGACGATAGGCTTTTTCAAAGTTTTCAAATCGCTGACGCCACCGATTTTCCTTTAAGTTCATTATTATCATACTCCCACATTTTATTTATTTATCAAATTTTATCACAATATCGATAACATGGGAAAATAATTGACTTATCACCCTATTCTTCTCTACATCTTAATTTTTCTGTTCAATTTCTCAATATCGAACTCATCATACCCTTGACTTTTCCCCCATTCTATCATATCGTCATGCTCTGGATGATCTTTATTAGCTATAATTTCAAGAAATTCTTCGTAACCGGATTCTCCACCTACATCTTCAGGAGGTGTGTTCCCCTCACCTTCATAGCAGACAGGATAGTTTTTGTCATAATTCTCGATCACCTTTTCCACCTCAATATAATGCTGCCAATTATCTCCAAAATCATAATTATATTTTAGCCTTTTATACTTAGGGATATATTCTGAAAGTCGGATACCTTTTTCATGCCTCATCTCTATATCATTGGGATAGGCAAAAGCTTCCTCATCAGAAACCAAGTTCATAACAGGCTTAAAACCTTCCTTGGTATAGGCTGAATGATTAATTGATAATTTATCAGATTTTTCATCACTATATATATAAAATTCATGTAAGTGGTAGTTTTTCCATCCAAAGGCTGCTTGTAAAACATCATGAAATTTCTCAAAGGTTATATTCACAGGAACAACTAGCCTCCTCCATACAAGGTGCTTGTCAAGATCAAGGGTTACTTTAATTTCTACAGCCCTACATCCGATAACTGTCCCACCTGTGAAAGTCTCAAGATCTTTATATAATTCCTTATTGGGAAATATATATTTATTTGGCCCATCACTAACCGGAATTCTACTAATTCTCATACTCATAGGACTTTGATTACTGGTGCTATCTACAATTAAATCATCAAAGCAAGGTATTAACTCACAAGCCTTATTCATTCTTGCTATAGATGTTCGATCCTTCGTCTTTGTATAAATTACTTCTTTAGATTGACTGATGAATTGTTCTATAATTCCATCCTTGATGCACTCATCCTGAAAAGTCTCACGTATAGCATCAATTATAATATCATCTAACCTTTTGAAGTCCTTTGCCTTCATCGCATAAAGAACAATCACATACCTATTTTTATCATTAACGAGAACCACAGTTTTTCTATGGTTCACTGTTATTAAGTTTGCATGCCAAGAAAAAAGGGGATCTTCCTCTGACCGTTCATCAAGCTTTATATTCAGTTGATCTAATAGTTTCTTCGTACATTGTATTAACATGAGTAATTACTCCTAATTTCTGATTATTTTCAAGTATATCTATCACTGCCCTTTATTCATCATACTCCCACATTTAATTTATTTATCAAATTTTATCACACTATCGATAATAGGCTGCAATTTTATCTGCTTTGGTACGATTTATTTCTCTTTCGGTAACTTTCATCAAATAATTCAAAAATTCTTCTCTTAAATCTTCTCTTCTTAAGGCAAACTCTACGGTGGCTTCCAAAAAGCCTAGTTTATCGCCAACATCATATCTTTTACCCTCAAATGTATAGGCATACATGGCTTCATGTTGAGCTAGTTCCATGAGAGCATCGGTTAATTGAATTTCTCCATTTTTTCCCGGTTTTGTCGTTTCTAGTATTTTAAAAATAGCAGGACTAATAATATATCTACCCAATATAGCAATATTGGTAGGTGCATCTTCAATTGCTGGTTTTTCTACTAAATTTTTTACTTTATATACATTATCCTCTATAAGTTTGCCATCAATGATCCCATATTTATTGACATCCTCTATTGCTACTTCTTGTACTCCTAAAATCGTTGTCTTGTATTCATCATAGATTTCTATCATTTGCTTTAAGCAAGGTTTTTCTGGTGAGTAGACAATATCATCACCCAAAAGTACTGCAAAAGGTTCATTGCCAATAAAGCTTTTGGCACAATAAATAGCATGACCCAATCCTTTTGGTTCCTTTTGACGAATATAGTGGATATTTACCATATCTGATATTTTCCTAACCTCTTCTAATAGATCAAACTTACCTTTGGTTTCTAACTCTAGTTCTAACTCTACCGATTTATCGAAATGATCCTCAATAGATTTCTTATTTCTACCTGTAATAATCAAGATTTCTTCTATCCCTGATTCCACTGCTTCTTCAATGATATATTGAAGTGTTGGTTTATCTACGATTGGTAGCATTTCTTTGGGTTGTGCTTTTGTGGCAGGTAAGAAGCGAGTTCCTAATCCGGCAGCTGGGATAATGGCTTTGCGTACTTTCATATTAACCTCCCATATGATATTTAATCATTTTCAGTCTCTACTAATACCATCTTTTCTTCCTTTTTCATAAACCATAATAACCCTGTTAGAAGTTAATTCAGTTCTTATAACGCTGATTCTTCTCCAAAAACCTCATTGATTATCTCATCTAAATCGTCTTCTTCAGGATCCATACCTTTATAGTGATATACTTGTGTCATCATTAGTGCAAAGTATTTTTCTCGATTAATGCCTAATAGTGTACGGGTATCAAGTTCTTTGAGAATTTTCAACATATCCGAGTTTAGCATCCCATTTCTTGTCATACTTTTCTTTGGTCTCTTTAAATCAAGCTTATAAACTGAATCTACAATAAGTGTTTCTAACTCTGCCAATAACCCATTTATTTCATGGTCAAGTGTAATTCCAACCTGTAGCAAAAGCACTCCTGATAATTTATCGATATCTTCCCTTGATAGTTCTTTACCTTCTGGCAAAGGCACTCTTGTTATGCCTAAAAGCAATGCGTTAATCCAAGAAAAATAAGCCTGCATGAGGGCAAGGTGGAACCTTACCTTCTTTCCCATCCATAACTTGTTTCTTGATATAACCTCTTCAAACCCTTTGAAGAATTCCTGAAATTTATCGACGCTGCTAAAAACATCTGAATATTGAAGATGAGAGCCGTGTGGAAGGGTTAAATCAAAACTCGTCAATAGCGCATACCACTCTTTTTCTTTTCCGTTATGAAGTTCCAGATGATAAGATAATCTCTCAAGATAATCCAGTATTTCCTGCTCACTGTTTACACACTTCTCAAGTATGATACCAGATACCCTTGTAATTTCGTCTTTCTTCTTCAGATAGAAAGTTGTTACAAAAGCTATGATAAGGCCGGCACCCAAGGTGACAATAATATTAAAAATTCCTTCCCACATATACTGTGGCAAGCCTAGATATGTATTTATCGTTTCATCCATTGGGTCAGCCTCCTTCATTTATACTAATAAAACGGTTGGTATAATGATAATTAGAACCTTATAGAGTATGGATTCGTATTTATGTCAAAATACTGACTACGGATATCTTCTTTATTTAAACTAATTGTTATTTTCTTATCTATTAAATCGGCGCATTTATTGGCATGATTTACATTTCCAAGATATTCTTGCAGGAGTATTCTGTCTTTAACACGTTCTGGTAATTTATTGACAATTTCTTTTTCCCGACTTATGATATCACAGATTCCACTAGATAGTGGATCCCAATAATGGTTGATTGAGTCATAAAATCTAAGCTCACTCCATGAACTACCTAATTCTTGCCTAAGCTTCGAATAATCATTTTCTGTAGCCTTCTCTATTTTGTCAACGACTTCCTGCAACTTCAAAAGTTCTTGGTTAATTATGGTGTTGCGAATTTTCCCACCCGGCATAAATTCTCTAACAACTTTTTCTAAAGTTTGAAGAACGGTTTGATCAACGAAATCAATAATTACTTTTGCTTCAGCAGGACCAAGCCAAGCGATTTCTTCTTCAGAAAATAAAAATAGCTGTGATTCAGTAATTTTATTAACAGCATTTCTAATTGTGTGAGATAAATAGACTAACCTAATAGCAGCTCTACTTGTAAGCCCTTCAAAAGCCCACAGGTATCTAAGTTCGGGATGTTTCCAAAAGTGAAATAGGCACATCTCAATCCATTCAAGTATTTGCTCGTCGATATCTGTATTAAAATGAGGAAGGTTTTTCATCCCTAGTTTTTTTAATTCCAAAAGAAATATCAAAACATGAAAATAATATGGGATTGTAACAGCTCTAAGCTCTTTTAATAGCAGCTTGTTTAGAAATAAGTATTGTCTTGAGGGAGATGATTCAATAAACCTTTTTGCTACTATCTGAGAAATTCTATATAATGTTCCACTTGCTAAATTTGACATAAATAGCGATGAAACAATGAGGTCTAAGTCTTCTTTGTACAGGAATTCCTCTAATGCCTGTTTCCGTAATTTCTCTTGAATTTTTGCATTCGCTCTAAAGTTTTCTAAAACATTAGGTCTGATCTTACTTACACTAGACTTTACAGCATCAACAAATTCATCTAATCGATCCAAGTGAACTTCAGAACTTAATGTAACTTCTATGTCTTTTAAAAGCTTATTTTTAAGGCTAAATATCAATTGACTTGACCCAAGATAAGAGTCAAGTTGATTGAATTTTTCTGGCAAATCCGTATGAAGAATACTAAGAATGGGATCAAGATCTTGATTCAGATGATCTCTATCATACAAATTAAGATACCATCCATTAGTTACAACGAAGAATTTAGCATCAATTGCAGGATGTAAGGAGTAAAAATGTGCCTGTGCTATGTCTTCTTCGGTTATTGCTGGTAAAACTTTGTTGTCCTTAATTCCACCGGGTTTAGATTCAATTATCCAAAATTTTTGTTTTCTCACAGAACAAATGTAATCTAATTTGATTCGATCTCTACCTATCTGAAGGAATAATGGATTAAGTTTATAGGACTCTTCTCTGGAAACAGAATAATCTAGTTCTTTTCGATATCCCAATATTTTTAATAGTGGGACAATGTATTCTTCCCTCACATCAGCTTCAGACCAATTAGAAAAATCTAAATTAGCTAACCTGTGCAATTCAGCAGTCTCATCTGCTGTTAATGGAGGTCTGTACTTCCTCAACGTTCATCATCCCTTTCCCACCTTCTACTGAAAGTCTCAAACAGGTATTTCTTCTTGCCAGGATTCCATTTATCAAAATCATTAGTGAGACCTATAATTTTAAGTGCATACCCAAGATAGCTATAAGACGATTCATCAAATGAACGGGTTAGCCTTATATATCCTGCTTCGCCGGTTATTAGTATTGGCATTGTTGGTTTGATCTCCTAAACTATACTATGCTGTACTTTTTCTTAATGTCCTCTTCACAGCTTTAACTAACACATCAACATCTTCGATCTTCATAAAATAGATAATCACAAAATATGATACGGCTCCTATGCCTATAGCCATAAATAGTGATAGGTTTTGACTTAATATAGCTATAAGTTTGTCGAAACATAATTTAGCTAATATGCCCATAATTAATGAGGCAAATAGGATTTTTAGGAATGAAATGGATATTTGCTTCATTCCGAATGGGCCTATTTTTTTTCTTAAACTGATAAATAAAAGAACCGTAGTTAAAGTTGCTGCAATTGAAGTTGCTAATGCAAGACCACCAATGCCCATGTATTTTGATAAAATTATATTAAGGATTATATTAAGTACCATACCTATAGCTGCGTTAATCATCGGCGTTTTTGTGTCTTGCATTGAGTAAAATGCTCTAGATAAAATATCTCTTAACCCAAATCCAACCATTCCTATTGAATAGAAAAATAAAGCGTTTGAAGTCATATGTATTGCCTGATTATCGAATGCTCCTCTTCCAAATAAAATAGTAACAATAGGCGTCACAAATACCATAGAAACTACTGTAGATGGTATAACTAATAAATTGATTCCTGTTATCGCTTCAGCTAAAGAGCTTTTTAATCCGCCTATATTATTTTCTGCAGCCATCTTTGATATCATAGGATATAAAGCAGTAGCTATTGATAATACAAATATTCCTTGTACAAATCCATTTAACCTATTAGCATAATTTAGAGCTGAAATTCCTCCTACTACTATTTGAGAAGCAATCGTTCTATCAACCAACATATTTATTTGATTTACTGACACTCCCAATATAATAGGTAATGCTATGTATGCCATATTAATTATATACTTGTCTTTTAAATCAAATATAATCTTATACTTAAACTTGTTCTTTCCCATAAACGGTATCATTAATAATAATTGCGAAGCCACAGCTACTACATATCCAACCGCTAGTACTAAAATATTTGTACTCTTACTTAGAATAATTGACAGAATAACAAAAATATTTAATGGTAATCCAATTAAGGCTGGAATAATATAATTTCCTTTTATTTGAAGATATCCGCTAAATATCGATACAATTCCAGTAAAATATATAGCCAATAAACTAATCTTAGTAAACTGAACAGTTAAAGCGAACGTTCCTCCTTCAAATCCCGAAGCAAATATTTTTACTATTTGTTCTGTAAACAAAAGACCAGCTAAAATAATAATAGTACATATTAATATCAATATATTTATAAGATTGTTTGTAAATCTATTAGCATCTATTTCTCCGTCATCTTGAATTATTTTACTATACATAGGAATATAGCCAGCTCCAAGTCCCGTCGCTACAAAACCAAATATGACACTTGGTATAGTAATAGAAATTAAATACGCATCACTGATACTAGATGCTCCATATAAATAGGATAGTGTTATTTCTCTTGCAAATCCAAATACTTTAGATAAAATTGTTATTACCATTATTAATAAAGCTGTTTTCTTCATGTATTTATATCTCCTCATATTAAAGAGGAAAGCTTACGCCATATATCCATCTTTGATTGTTTTTATGTCACTTTTCATTTCATGATTTTCTTTATATTATCTTGCATCTTTTATAATTGAGAACTCTATTACTTTACATAACCCTTGTCTGTTTTCGTAGTAGAGATAGAGTGCGTTATTATTTTTCTAAATTCTTCATCAAAGCTTCTGCAATGATAAAATCCATCTCATCATCAATATCTATAGAATGTTCTTTAGACATGACAATCGCAAAACTCTTATCAGTATAAATATTTTCCGTCATCATTAAATACTGAGTCTTTACAATATAGAGTGCTCCATTAATCCTGAAGTAAGTTGGCAAACTTTGTCTAGGTATTTCAATCAAATCACGATTTATAAAATTATTAAGCGATGAATCTTCAGGTAAAGTATTTGACCAAAGTGGTGAGTGATCAACTTCACACACTGCTACTACTGCATTTGCGTCTCTTTCTTTCATCTTGTTATACCCAGCAATGATATCTTCAGCTGTCCTAAGAGGAGATGTGGGTTGAAGTAGTGCTACCGTATCTAATTCTTTTCCCAAATCTTGGTATCTTTTAATTGCATCTTTCACCACATCCCAGGAAGAAGCTGTATCTGTCGATAGTTCGTCACTTCTTAAAAAAGGCACACTTGCGCCCCATTCTCGAGCAATTTCTGCATACTTTTTTGAGTCTGTTGATACGAATATTTCTTCGAATAGACCTGACTCTTTTGCCGCCTCTATTGTATAAGCTAAAAGCGGCTTCCCATTAAGTAATCTAATATTCTTATCTTTAAGTCCTTTTGAACCACTTCTTGCAGGAATAATTGCTAGATTTTTCAACCTACTTCCCCCCGCAATCATAAAATTTCTTCTTAAGATTTACTTTATCATTTAGTATAAAATCTTTTATTGTCTCAACAATCTTTCCTGATGTATTACCATCACCATAAGGGTTAATTGTATTCTTAGCTTTTTCTTTTAACTCTTCACTTAAAGCAATCTTAACTGCATTTTTTATATCTTCCTTGATTGGCTCACAGTTTATTACACTGTCTGATTGTATTCTACCTTTTTGACGATCCCCAATATTTATCGTAGGTATACCAAAACTCGGAGCTTCTACTAATCCACTTGAAGAATTTCCAATAACCATTGTGCAGTATTTTAAAGCGCTTAAATATCTGGTCATTCCCAAAGAAGCAAATGCAATAGCATGATCATTCTTATCTACAAAGTCATCAATCATTTGATTAATGATTCGGCCACTCGCATCAGCATTGGCTTTGGTAAAAATGAACTTCATATCTTTATATAATTCACAAACATCCAAGAGAGCTTTTATCTGCTCCTTAGATTTGTTATCTTCTAAAGTCACAGGATGAAAAGTCACCATCGCATAAGGTTTATCTAACTTAAAATTAATTGATTCCTCAAGTTCTGATTTGCTCATAAGCTTTTCATTGAGAATATTTTCAATACCGATAGCACCCACACAGAAAACACGTTCAGGATTTTCTCCTAATTGAATCACACGATTTCGGTATTCTTCTGTACTTGTAAAATGTAGATAACTGAGTTTTGTAATTGCATGACGGATAGACTCATCTATAGCTCCCTCTGTTGTTTCACCACCATATAAATGAGCTATTGGAATTCTCTGATTCATTGCAACAGTAGCTACTGCTAGAGTTTCATACCGATCCCCTAATACTACTAATAAGTCTGGCTTAAGTCTCTCAAAGTAATCCGCAAAGCTAATCATGGCCAACCCCATAGATTTTGAAATGGACGCTGGTGTATCCGCACTTAAAAGAATCTCAATTTTTTCATCAATTGCAATTCCTTCTCTTTCAATTTCTTGATACGTCAACCCGAATTCTGGTGAAAGGTGTGCGCCTGTCACAACAACACGCACATCAAAATCCTTAACATGATTGAATTTCTTTATGATTGGTTTTAATAATCCATATTCAGCTCTTGTAGCCGTGAGTATACTAATCTTTTTTTTCATATTTCTATCAACTCATCTTCTTCAAAATCTCTTAATGCAACTCGTCCAATCACTTCAAACCATTTCATTGGGCTGATGCCATTTCCAGGTCTCTTAACCGTCAAGTTTTCTTCTGTAAAACGCTCACCTTTTGAGATATTTCTTTTTGCTATAATACTCTTTCGTGCAATTGCCATGTTCTTCTTTTCTGATTCTGCAGGTTTTTTCTCACCACTCCCAATAGCAACCTCAACATTTCTAATCGCATTTACCATTGCTTTAAGTTCGTTTGGCTCTAGACTCGCCTTATGATCAGGGCCTTCCATGTTTCTGTCTAGAGTGAAATGCTTCTCTATAACAGTAGCTCCCATGGCAACTGCTGCTATTGGTACTTCAATACCTAATGTGTGATCTGAGTAACCTACAGGAACATCAAACTCAATCTGAATTGTATTCATGGCTTTTAAGTTCACATCATCATATGGTGTTGGATACTCTGTAGTGCAGTGGAGCACGGTAATCTCTCCAGAACCATTTTCTTTTAAAATTGACACCGCAGCTCTAATATCCTCCATCGTGCTCATGCCCGTAGATAGAATTACAGGTTTTCCCAGCTTTGCAATTTTAATTAAATATGGTAGATTTGTGATATCTCCAGATGGGATCTTCCATCTCTTCATTTCAAGGCTATTTAAAAAATCTATGCTGTCAAAATCAAAAGCTGTAGAAAGAAACTCAATATCTTTTTTTCTACAATATTCACTTAGTTCAACAAACTTATCAAAAGATAGTTCAAGTTTTTTTACCATCTCAAGTTGACTCTCTTTTGTTGAAGTATTTTTATTTTGGTACTCTGCTTTCGGAGCATGTCTAGAAACAACTTTTTCTGATATAAAAGTCTGAAATTTTATAGCATCAGCACCAGCTTCTTTTGCCACATCTATGAGCTTTTTTGCAAGATTAATATCACCGTTATGGTTTACACCTGCTTCTGCTATAACATAAACATTCATCGTTTTCTAACCTCCTTGCATGGGTTTCCATATGCTATGATATTTTCTTCTATATCATTTGAAACAACACTTCCCATTCCAATAATTGAACCAGAGCCAATCCTAAGCTGCTGTTTAATCACACAGTTAGCTCCAATATGAGTATTTGCTCCTATTTGCACTTCCCCACTTAATACTGAACCTGGAGCAATATGCGCAAACTCTCCAACCAGGCAGTCATGCTCAATAATTGCGCCCGTATTAATAATGGATCCTTTATGTATTGTGGAACCAGCATTGATAACCGCATTTTTCCCTACAAAAATTCCTGTCTCCATATTTACGTGATGGCTTACATCGGCTGAAGGGTCAATAATATTTGGGATTTCAAAACCTAATTCACTAAGTTTATTAAAAAGCTTTATTCTAAGCTTTGGGTTGCCAATACTCCCTAACGTTACAAAGGCGTACTTGTATCCATCAGCAAATAATTGTGGTAGGTCGTCATCACAGCCAATAACTGAAACTCCCAAAACCTCTTTCCCCATATTTTCTTTTCTATCGATAATTCCAATTTCTGAGAACTCATTGAGTTCAAGGAGACTGTCTAGTACAGACTTGCAATGACCTCCTCCACCAACCAAAAGTATTTTTTTACTCATCACGCTCTAACCTTCTTCTCATCTTTTCCATCTCATCCAACTGCCCCATATCAAGCCAGCTATTCTCACTGATGGGATAGACTCCTATTTTTTCACCAGCTTCTTTATATTTCTCGATTATGTCTGGAAAACCAACCGCTTTATTTTCTTCTAGTTCTTCTATAACTTTAGGTTCCACAACATACATTCCTGTGTTTGTAAAAAAAGAAAGCTCTGGTTTTTCTCTCATTTCTTCTATTTCACCAGTTTCGCTAATTTCAATAACTCCGTATGGTATTTTTATGTTTTTTAATGAACATACCATTGTAATCAAATTATTTTCTTTTTTATGGTAATTATAAATCTTTTCGTAATCTTCCTCGATTAAAATATCGCAGTTGGATAGAAAAAAAGTAGAATCAATTTTCCCTTTAAGTAAACTAAGTCCCCCACCTGTACCCAGTGGTTGATCTTCATCTACGTAATTAACCATATAGTCTTTTTCAATTTCATTGAAATAGGCTTTAATCATGTTTTTTTTATGATTCACCACTAAAAAAAATTTATTGCTACCGTATTGATTGAATCTATTCATAATATGCTCTACAATTGGAATTTCTCCAATAGGAATAAGCGGCTTTGGCAGAATTTTCGTATATGGATAAAGCCTTGTTCCAAGTCCGCCTGCCATAATAACTACCGGTACATTTAAAGTTTTTTTCGTTTCTACCTCTCCATCATTCCATAACACAACTGAGACGATGTCATGTTCTTCATTTAAAATTGGTAACGCTTCAATAAAGTGTTTCTTCATAAATTCTTTAGCTGAAGCCTTTTCTTTTTCCTGCAAATACTTAGGATTATAATTTGCAATATCTTTTACTTTAGCATCAAGATTCCCTTTCTTAAGAATCCATCTCCTAATGTCCCCATCTGTTATAGCAGCAACAAATTGTCCATCTCGCACAACGAAAAGGACTTTTTTAGCTACTTTATCTAAAAGTGCCATAGCCTCAAGCATTGTACATTCTTCATCAATTAAGAAATCTTTAACATCCAACCTTTTCACCCCTTTGCAGCTATAAACTAAACTTTCTCTGGATATTTAAGACATTCAATCACATAAAGTACATCTTCCTTTTTTAAATTAGAACTGCAAGGAATATTGACAACATGCTCAAGATAAGTCTTTGCTTTTTCTATTTTGTATGTCTGGTTACTCAAATATGGCTTCTGATCGTTAATCAATCCCCAAATCGGTCTCGATTGAATTTTCTTTGACGACAAGTAATTGATGATTTCGTCTCTATTAAGTGGATATGATTCATCACAGTATAGCGCATAAAACCAGTAGTTTGGTCTGATATCATCTTTGAAGTCTAGGATTGTTAACCCCTCTATTTCATTAATAGATTCTTTATATAAATTGTAATTCTCTTCTTTTATCTTGATAAAGTGTTCAAGCTGCTCTAATTGCGCAAGTCCAAGGGCAGCTTGTAGATTCGTCATTCGATAGTTATAGCCAATTTCATCATGGGTGTAATAAAGCTCATCACTTTTAGCTTGTGTTGTGAGATGTTTTGCTCTTTTTAGAAGTTCTTCATCATCAGATACAATCATTCCACCACCACCGGTTGTGATAATTTTGTTTCCATTAAAGGAGTACACACCGATATTTCCAATGGTACCAGCATATTTCCCTTGATATTTCCCTTTAGTATAGTAAGTTCCTATGGCTTCTGTCGCATCCTCGATGACTTTTAGGTTGAATCTATCAGCAATATCCATGATGCTTTCCATATCGGCCATATTCCCAAATATGTGTACAACCAGAACTGCTTTTATATGTTTGTTGGTTTTGTTATTAATGAGCTTGCCTTCAGTAAAAGTGCATTCTTTTTCACAAAACTCTAACAGCTTGTCCGCATCCATTGTGAGCGAATCATCACAATCCATAAAGATCGGCTCTGCTCCGATATACTTCACAGGATTAACAGCCGCAATAAAAGTCAATGTGGGTACAATAACTTCATCTTCTTTTGTAACTCCACACACCTGAAGCGCAATATGAAGACCCGATGTTCCATTCTGGCAAGATACGGCTCCCTTGGACTTGACATATTTTGCTGTCTTTTCTTCAAAGTCATTAACATATGGACCGCCTGTAGATACCCATTCTGTTTCGACTGCATGGGTGACATATTCAAGCTCTTTACCCTTTAAGTTCGGGACAGAAAGAGGGATAAATCTTTGACTCATATAGCTCCCCTCCTGACTAAATATTATAAATATCTATCTTGTATTTATCTAAATTATGTCTAAAGAACTCAATTGTTTCTGCGAGTCCCTGTTCAAATGTATATTGAGGAGTCCAATTCGTCAGCCGTTTAATTTTCTCATTGGATCCTAAGAGTCTATTTACTTCACTTTTTTCAGGTCTAAGTCTCTGTTCATCACAAACAATTCTAGCATTCGGGTTGATTTGTCTGATAAGTTCTTCAGCAAGCTGCCCAATGGAAATTTCTTGTTGGGTTGCTATATTAATCTCTTCACCGATTGTTTTATCGGACTTTGCAATTTCGATAAAACCATTCGCAGTGTCTTTAACATAGTTAAAGTCTCTTGTCGGCGTTAATGAACCAAGCTTGATTTCCTCTTTTCCTGCAAGAAGTTGAGTAATGATAGTCGGAATGACTGCCCTTGCTGATTGTCTTGGCCCATAAGTGTTAAAGGGTCTAACTATTGTGATTGGCATGTTAAAGCTTCTATAAAAAGACTCTGCCAGTCGATCGGCCCCAATCTTTGTAGCTGAATATGGTGACTGCCCTTGATAAGGATGTTTTTCATCGATTGGTACATATTGTGCAGTTCCATATACTTCAGAGGTAGAAGTAATAAGCACCCTTGATGTTTCCAAGTCTCTTGCAGCCTGTAAGACATTAAGTGTCCCTTTAATATTGGTATCTACATACATATCTGGTGAGTGATAGCTAAATGGAATTGCTATTAGGGCCGCCAGATGAAATACCTCATCAACACCTTTCATGGCTTCTCTTACACCATTGGGATCTCTTACATCCCCGGTAAAAATCTCTATCTGGTCTAATTTCTCTTTTGGTAATGTGTCAAGCCAACCCCATGTATTCAATGAGTTGTACAAAACAAATGCTCTGATATCATAACCTTCTTCTAACACTCTTTCTGTTAAATGGCTTCCAATAAAACCATCAGAACCTGTAATTAAGATCTTCTTCATGTTATTCTCCCCTTTGTAAGATATTTATAGGGGTAAGATTATCTAACTTACCCGAATGTTATTTGAAAATTTAACTATTAATGTTTAGATGAATCAGTGACACTCTTCCATTGAAATTTCTAAGTATCGTGCTATAATCTCACTTGTCATAGAGATAGATGTGCGTTCCTTCTAATCCCTAAGTTGAAGTCTTATCCGCAAAATAGCGTGTCACTCCCAAGGACGATTCGGTGTTTAGCTAGTTTGAAATTTAGTGATATTTTTATTATATTGGTTTATTCCTTTGATTTACCCAATTCTACCTATCCTTTAACTTAAGGTCTATAGCTGCTCTCTCTGTCGTACACATTTAATGACCCTTTTGTCAAATAGACCATTAAGAAAAGGATAGCAAAATTTCTCATGTAAATTTGAAATAGGCTAAGTACTAACATTAATAAAAACATAAACTGTTTGTCTTTGTCTTTTATCTTTAATAAAATTGAAATCATAAAACCTGAAAAAAGTATTAGGCCAATAAACCCATACCTTAAAGTCATGTCTAATATCCAGTTGTGAGTATGACTCCACTTGATACCATATTGGCTTACATTTCCATAAATATCAATTACTTGATCTAATGAATTACCCCCGAATCCCAAAAAAGGTCTATTCGATATATATTGCATAGTAGTATAGATAATATCTTGTCTATCATAAGTAACACTCATCCGATATTCGAGACTTGGTACTAATTGAAAAATCGATATTATAATATCATTCCAAAATATCAATCCTGCTACAGTTACGGGTATGAAAACAAAAATCCATTTAGATTTATTTTTTCTCATAGCTTTAAAGGCATAATAAGATATGATTGCAACGATTCCTAATAAAGCTCCTCTAGAAGTCGTTAGTACAAGTGCTATTATAATTAATAAAGAATATACTTTAGATTTATTCTCTTTTATACTTAACCACAATCCAAATAATAGAGGAATAGATGTGCCATTCGGCCAGCCTGGAATATAATTATTTGCCCATAACCTTCCACTAGTATATATATTACTTATGTTCATATATTGACCTGAAACTATAAATAGAATAATGATTATAGAAGATAATAAAATACAAAATCTAAAAAACCATCTTTCAAATTTTTTTAAGTCCACATTTAAATCAATAATAAAAATAAAATATTGTAGTGTAAATAAAAATTGTACTAGGTTTCTCATGCTAAAATTTTCATTACTCAAAGCAAAAATCGCTGTTGACAAAATAACCCATACAACAAACAATAAAAAAAATGTATTTGTAATTAGTCCCTTCTTTATTCTTAATACTTTCCCTTTAAAAATATCACGAATCATGATGAGATAGTATATAATATTTGCAACCATAACACTATCAAACGTTTGGTACAAAAAAACCAAAAAGAAATAAAATATAACTGACATATATAACCACCTCCTACAATTTAAATCTATTTGAATCAATTTCATAATTATGAGCCCTACAGGCTCAAGGCTTTTTAAAAGCCAAAAAAAGGAGTACCTCCCCAAAATGTCGAATGAGTAAGTAACGACACCAACTCTAAGACTGGAGGAAGACTCCCTATGCCTATTATAAGACAAGAAAGCCTATTTAGTATACAAGAATTATATGATTTAGAACCTACCCAACGATTTGAAGCTATCTTTTCAACGATTGGCATTGATCCAATCTTGGCTGTGATTGCGAAAAAATCGAGATATGACAGACCAGTTAAACTTAACTATGCAGTGATGATCTATTCTTTAATTGCCAGAATTACAGAACGCATTCCATTTACCAAAGATTTAGTAAAACGTCTCAAGAATGATATCGTTTTTCGCCTTGATTGTGGTTTTTTTTGGTTTCTGATTCTGTGCCATCCGAGGCTTCATTCTCACGTAAACCCATTTTGAAGCCCGTGATCAGGCGCCACAAAAGGAAGAAAAACCTAAAGATGAACCAAAAAAAAACGGGGACGTAAATCAAAGAATGAACGCGAAAAATGGCTTATTGAAAAGCAGAGCAGGAAGCTAACCTTCCACTTTTTGAAAAGAAAATTGAAGATCAATTAGACGTCCCATTAGCCGAGTTACGTGCTAAAATTCCTCAGGATCCCCAATGGGGTATAAAGAAAAATAGCGAAGGGAAAACGTTTTTTGTTTTGGTTATAAAGCTCATTTGGCTGTTGGAGTAAATGGGACATCAAGCCGTTATTGCTTATAATAAACGGAATGAGCCTGAACCGATAGGTTTTGACAAACATTTTGCGCCGACATGTGTTCGAGAGCATTCCTATCGCTATGACAGTTTTGATGAAAAATATGAAACCCTAAAATACACAAGACCAAAGGAATGTAAGGATTGCCCCTTAGCTCATGATGAGCTTTGCCAAAAGGTATATAAGATTAAAATTACGACAAATCTCAGAAAATATACAGCTCAGCCCGTGGCTCAAAGCTTGGAAAGACATCTATAAACGTCAGACTGCTGTGGAACGAGTAAATGCGTATCTTAAAGAATTTCTTTCAACTAAACAATGTTCGATATCGAACTGGAAAGCGTGCTAAAGTTCATTTTGACTTCGTTACATTGGTTTATAATGCTTCAAAATTAGCTGTTGATCGGATTAATGCCAAGTTGAACCAACAAAAAGCTGCCTAAAAACTTAAAAATTTTAAAAACGATTTAAATTCTGCAGGTCTGTCTTTCTTTAAAAGAAGGAATTATGAAATTGATTCATACCAAAAAAATTTAAACTATTTCTATTAAATTCGAGATATCCTCTTCTTGTCCATGTTTTATTTTTGATTCCTATTAACTTTTGATCCCACATGTTTTCTGCAATCAATTTATTTTCTTAAGTAGAGTCCTCAGCCAAGAATCTTGATAAGCCTTAAACTTTGGATATTAATTTTCTAAAATCTACTCTTTCATATGCATCAATTAAACTATTAGGTGTAGCATTTAAAATTTCAACATCATTCTTTCGTGCATAATTAGCAAGTGCATAATGATGGTAATGCACTAAGGCTGACCACTGTAAATCAACCCCCATTGGTACTGTTCTATCCTTTGCTTCTTTATCATAATAATGAGTTGGTTTCATCGTTGCATAAGAATTAAAATCACACCCAATTAAATATATTTTCTTGTATCCCATATATAGAGCACACTGAATTGCCGCTAAAACAACATTGATACTAGCTGTCATATTCTTAGTCATGTCTATTTTCAAATAATCATCGTATTGCACTAGTTCTTGATTTATAAAATACGCTCTATCAAACTCCAAACCTTTTTTATATAAAATGTTATATCCTTTGCTCGTAAAAATAAATTTAGTATCTCTATTATTTCGATAAGTTTCTAACACATAGTCAATATTTTCATTAGTAAAAAATGCTCCATCAATCATAACATGATAAGTAGACTTAAATTTAAAATTTGTATTACCTTTGTGAAAAAAGTTAACAGTAAAAGTATCAAAATCATTTAATAAAGAAAAATCAGTCTCATTTAAAGATGGTCCGTTGCCGATAACAAAACACTCTTTTTTATCTATGTTTTTTAACTGTACATTTTTAGAAATCATTTTATGTTTATTTAAGTTCAAAAAAAACGAAATATTCTGAGTTAAATTATATATCTTAAATAAAGTATTTAATACTTTATTTAGTTTATCAATTTTAGTCATTATAGTTAGACCCTCCTTGTATAATGATAGACTGGTATTTGCCGAGGTGTATGGTTCAAGGTTTTTCTTAAACCATTTGTATTTGATTCCTCCTACAATTAGTAGGGCGATTTTTCATTATATAAACGTAAAATATGATTAAGTCGACCAAACCAATTCATAACAGGAAGAATTACCAATGGCTCGCTCTTATCGTAACACAAAGAAACAAACCTTTACACATTTGAATGCATTTGATCGTGGTCAAATCCAAGCTCTGTATAAGCAAGGCAAGTCCCTACAAGCGATTGCAAACGAGATCGGTTGCCACAAATCCACGATCTCACGAGAGCTCAAACGCGGAAGCGTCACACAAAGGCGATCTGATCTGTCGGAGCATACCGTCTATTTCCCTGACACTGGACAAGCCGTTTACGAAAAGAATCGTTCACGATGTGGAGCGAAGTACAAACTTGCTCAAGCCTCTGAATTCATCCAGTTTGCTGTAGAAAAGATGCAAAAGGATCACTGGTCACCTGATGCGATTTGCGGTTATGCCAAGGCTCAGAAGAATGCGATGGTTTGCACGAAAACACTGTATCATTATATCGATCTGGGTATGCTTCCGGTAAAGAATATCGACCTGCCCTTGAAAGTGACCCGTAATACGAAAAAGAAGCGAATACGACAGCATAAGAAGGTGCTCGGAACAAGTATTGAACAGCGACCACCACATATCGATGAGCGTAAGGAATTTGGCCACTGGGAGATCGACACCGTGCTAGGATCTCGTAAGCAAGGAGCAGCCATCCTCACATTAACAGAGCGTAAAACACGCAAGGAACACATTATCAAGATCGATCAAAAGACAGCGGACAGCGTGAAGAAAGCCATGCAGGCACTCAAGAACATCTATGGCTCTACCTTCTCAAGTGTCTTTAAGACGATCACATCAGAAAACGGCACTGAATTTAGCGAACTAAGTCATACCATTGACTCAGCACAAGTAGAATGATATTTACCATGAAGAATTAAAATCGGTCGTTTAATCTTACATATTATGGATTATCGTGATTTGTTGCATTTATTCTTGCAATTTAAGAACAAAAAGAAACTTTAAACTTCCAAAACTTGTTATCAATGAAACTACCTAACCATATTTTTAAAACTCCATTAGGTTAGTTTTATTTGGTATGCCTATTTTGAAAGTGACATGAAAACAGCAAGTCAATGTTGCTCGTAAACCAAATTCCCAGTAATTTTTTAACAAATATTTAGTTACCGCTTCATTTATTCCGAGAGACTATAATGTTTTTAGGTTAAGGTAACCTATTATCCTTTATGACTGCAATATTATTCGCAGTCATGTATAGTACTTTTATTGTAGTCATTTAAATGGAAATTAATATGATTTGTTTCCCATGTAAATTTTTGTTATAACCACTCATATAATAGAATCAAAGCCTTAACTTATTATCTTTTGAATGCTTGTACAAATTGAGATATTCACCATACTGCTTATTTTTATCATATACAGACTTTGCCCTGTTAATAGCTACATCATTATAGAATGTTTTCTTCCCATTCTTAATGTTTAGTATTTCGTTTCTAAGCATATTTAAATTATCTTTTTTGACAACTATACCTGTTTTACTATCCACGCATTCAACACTTCCACCTGTATCAAATGTGATAACAGGTGTACCACAAGCTAATGCTTCTAAGTTAGTCGTTGGAAAATTATCTTCTAAAGTTGGGTTTAAAAATACATCTGCTGCTGTATAAATCTCGGCTAGCTCTTTAACGTTGCTAGTTCGTGTAATCCCTATGATGTTTTTAGGCAAATATTTTCTTTGTTTTTCTGACAAACCCACTAAAACAATAACTTCATCATTTTTAATCTTTTTAGATAATTCTATGAAATATCCGAATCCCTTTCTGCGATCCCATGTACTGGCGACACCAAGGATAATAAACTTATCTTCTAAATTAAATCTTTCTCTAAAATCACTCTGAGTAGGTTTGAACACGTCCAAATCAATTCCATTGTTAATAACTTCAACAGGATATTCTCTTAAATATGACTGCTTTACTAGACCAGCCAACCATTTTGAAGGTGTAACTATTGTGAGATTCTTAATGCCTGTGAAAAGTTCCTTTTTCTTAATGTAATTGTCTTTTGAATTATCTATAATCACACTCGCTGGATATGAATTTTTCTCAGGACAATCGTAACAACCTGTTTTCCATTTATCACAACCTACATAATCAAAATAAGCGCAGTGACCTGTAAAACTCCAACAATCGTGAAGTGTCCAAACAACAGGTCTATCTGCCTTCTTCAAATAATCAAATAAAACCTCAATATTAATATAGTATCCATGAATATTATGCAAATGAATGATGTCTGGGTCCAATTCTTTAACTTTTTCAATAAACTTTTGAGTAGCCTTCTTTGAACCAAATCCATGCTTATCAAATATTCTAGTTAAAGCTACGTGTGAATAGTTATCGATTTTACTTCCAATCTTAATTGAAGTATCGCAATTCTTAGACAGATCTCTCCCGTATGCGATATAGCTTTCATGACCTTGTTCAATTAATATATTATGAATGTCAGTAACAATCCTTCCTGTACTACCAATTCCGCATACTGAATTAATCTGCAATACTTTCATCAAAATTTCCCCCAAACTACTCTATTCACATAATCTGTATAAGACAATAGAATTCTTAATACCTTATCAGATACATTAGGCATACTATAGTCCTCCACGAGCCTTAATGTGCCCTTTCCTTGTGTCTCTAATATCTCTAACCCTTGAAGTATCCTTTCCTTGTTCAGCCCAACCAGCATTACCGATGCTTCTTCCATAGCTTCCGGTCTTTCATGGGCTTGTCTTATGTTCAGGGCTTTAAACCCAAGAATTGATGATTCTTCGCTTATTGTTCCACTGTCGCTTAATACAGCTTTCGCTTTAGTTTGAAGTTTGACGTAGTCATTAAAACCTAAAGGTTTCATCGTATTTACTAAAGGGTTAAACTTAATATCTTTAGTATCTATCATTTTTCTTGTTCTTGGATGAGTACTTACTATAATGGGCATGTTATATTTTTCTGCTATAGCATTTAAGCTATCAACTAAATCTAAAAAGTTTGTTTCTGAATTTATATTTTCTTCCCTGTGAGCTGATACTACAAAGTATTTTCCTTCTTCAAGTTTTAGTCTTTCTAACACATCTGATCTTTCGATATCTTCTCTTCTAGAGTTAATTACTTCAAACATGGGGCTGCCGGTTTTTATAATTCTATCGGCCGGAAGTCCTTCTTTTAATAAATACTCTCTTGCTATATCGCTATAAGGCATATTAATATCGGATATATGGTCTACAATCTTCCTGTTGGTTTCTTCAGGAACTCTTTGGTCAAAGCATCTGTTTCCTGCTTCCATATGGAATATCGGAATATGTCTTCTCTTGGCAGCAATGGCACAGAGACAGCTATTTGTATCTCCTAGAACCAAGAAAGCATCTGGCTTTACTTCTTCTAAAATAGGATCTATTTTAATTAAAATATTACCTATAGTTTCCATTGGTGAATCTGTTGCTGCATTTAAAAAATAATCAGGTTTTTTTAGTTCCAAATCTTTAAAAAACACTTCATTTAATTCATAATCATAGTTCTGACCTGTATGGACTAAAACATGTTCTATTGCTTTTGATTCTTCCAGCTTATTGATAACAGCTGACAGCCTAATAATCTCTGGTCTGGTTCCAACAACTGTCATAACTTTTAACTTCTTCATATGTTATACCTCCAAATAGTAAATATCCGGCTTTTCTGGATCAAAAGCTTCATTAGCCCACATTATTGTAACCATATCCGTGTCCCCTAGGTTTTCAATGTTATGGGTATAACCTGGTGGTATATCTACGACTTCCAGTTTATCCCCACTAACGTAATATTCGATGGTTTCATCTGAATCAATTTTTCTAAAACGAATAACTCCCTTTCCACTAACTACAAGAAATTTTTCATTTTTTGTATGATGCCAGTGATTTCCCTTTGTTATTCCTGGTTTAGATATATTTACTGAAACCTGTCCTCTGTCTGGTGTTTTGATAAACTCCGTAAAGGAACCTCGATAGTCCACATTCATTTTAAGTTCGTAACTGAATCGATCTTTAGGCAAATAACTTAAATATGTGCTATAAAGCTTCTTAGTAAATGCGTCAGACATATCTGGAATAGTACGTTCCTCACGGCTCTTTTTAAATGAATAAATCAAATCTACGATTTCTCCCACAGTAATGGTATGCACTACAGGCACTTCACAAAAATCTCCAACTGCATTTTCTTTGCCGTTTAAAGCATTAATAAACTCATTTACCACATCATCTATATACACAAGGTTCATCACAACACTTGGATCATTCACTGTAATAGGTAAATCATGGGCTATATTATGGCAAAACGTTGCTATAACACTGTTGTAATTTGGTTTGCACCATTTACCAAAAACATTAGGTAGTCGATAAACAAGCACTTTTGCACCTGTTTCTTTACTATATTTAAAGAGCAAATCTTCTCCTGCTTTTTTGCTTCTTCCATAAGAATTATCTAATTCTGCTTGAATAGATGATGAAATCATAATTGGGCAGTTATTATTATATTCTTTTAATGTAGCAAGCAAAGTTGATGTAAAGCCAAAATTCCCTTTCATAAACTCTGATTGGTCTTTTGGTCGATTAACACCTGCAAGGTGAAAGACAAAATCAGCTTCTTTGCAATACTCATCTAATAAAGATGGATTCGTATCCTTAGTATATTCAAGGATATCCGTATATTTTCTATTTTTTAATTCGGCAATAAGATTTTTTCCTATAAAACCCTTTGCCCCTGTCACAAGTATTTTCATACTTTACTCCAACTTTCTAACTCTTTTCTGACATAGTCTATTTCTAATAGTTTTTCTTTTATTTGTTTTATATTTAAACGTTCTGTATTATTCGAATTATATTCAACCTCTGTAACTAACCGCTGATCTCCTTCTATAAAGTATTTGTCATAATTAAGATCTCTTTGGTCAGCTGGTACTCTAAAATATCCCCCAAAATCCTCAGCTACTACACGTTCTTCTTTTGTAAGTAGAGTTTCATATAATTTTTCCCCATGACGAGTACCAATTATCTTAATCTCATTATCAGCGTTAAATAATTCTATCAAAGCTTGAGCAAGGTCTCCAATTGTAGACGCTGGAGATTTTTGGACCATAATATCCCCTGCTTGGGCATTTTCAAAGGCAAATACCACAAGCTCTACAGCTTCTTCAAGACTCATTAAAAACCTTGTCATATTAGGATCTGTAATTGTTAATGGTTGTCCACTTTTAATTTGCTCAATAAATAATGGTATAACTGACCCACGAGAGGCCATCACGTTCCCATACCTAGTCCCACAAATAAGTGTTCTATCTGGAGATACTGTTCTTGATTTGGCCACAAATACCTTTTCCATCATCGCTTTAGAGATTCCCATTGCATTGATAGGATAAGCTGCTTTATCTGTAGAAAGGCAAATCACTTTTTTTACTCCATATTCTATAGCAGCTGTAAGTACATTATCTGTACCTACTACATTTGTTTTTACAGCCTCAAGAGGAAAGAACTCACAGGATGGAACTTGTTTTAATGCAGCTGCATGAAAAATATAGTCTACACCATGCATGGCATTCTTTACACTGGCAAGATCTCTAACATCTCCTAAGTAAAACTTAAGCTTATCGTTTTTATACAATTTTCTCATATCATCTTGTTTTTTTTCATCACGTGAGAAGATGCGAATTTCTTTTACTTCAGTATCTAAGAATCTTTTCATTACAGCATGACCAAAGGAGCCTGTGCCTCCAGTGATTAGTAGTGTTTTATCTTTGAACATATTAAACATCTCCACTTAAATTATTTTTTGTAGTAAACGATTTAATCTCTCTATATATCTCTTTTTAGAGAAGTTGTTGTCATAGTATTTTCTTGCGTTTTCACCATAAATAGAATGTTTCTCTTTTTCTTTTACAAACTTTCTTATGTTATTAGCTAGTTCTTTATAGTCTTCTGCTGGAGCACATAATCCACAATTTGCTTCATCAATCACGATTTGTGTTTCTCCATTTATTGCCCCTATAATTGGCTTTCCTGCTGCCATATAGGACTGAACTTTGTTGGGCAATGTATAGGAAATCACTTTATTATCTTTTAAGGTAATTAGAAAAGCATCTGCCATTTCGTAAAATCTAGGCATTTCCGAAATAGGATGTTGCCCGTGGAAGATCACATTATTAAGTTGTAATGTATCGGTTAATTCTTCACATTTTTCACGAAAAGAACCATCACCCACAAGATGAAACTTTATGTGATGATCTTCTCTAAGCTCATTTGCAGCATAGATAATTGTTTCAACACTTTGCATTGCACCTATATTTCCAGCAAAGACTAAGTTTACTGTTTCATCACTTCTATTTGTGGAACGAATATTCTCAAATAAAGCTTCTGCGTATACTGGAAGGTGAGTAATGTGATCATATATATCTAATGTGTGGTTAAAGTATTCTTCAAACAATTTAGAGCTTATGAAGATTTCATCTGCACTCTTATAAATCCATTTGCTTAATTTTAATAAAATACTATATATTTTACTTTCTGATGAAATACCAGCAGATACTATACTTTCCGGCCATAAGTCATGACAGTATATAATAAGTGGTTTTTTTGTAAGTTTTTTTAATAAAATACCTGGCAAAGCCATTGTTACTGGTGAAAGTTGATAAACTAAAATAAGATCAAATTCTTTCTTCATAAATATAGCTTTTAGTGTAGAAGATAAAGCAAAACTAATATAGTTAAGTGCTAACTTTTTGACTCCCTTTCCTCTTCCAAGAAGCCAAGAACGTATAACTTTTACCCCATTGATCTCTTCAGTTCTATTTTTAAAACCTCTATATTTACTATCTATAACCCCACTAGGGTAATTTGGAAGACCTGTGAGAACCGTTACTTCATGTCCTTCTTTTGCTAACTCAAAACAGATATCATTGACCCTAAATTGTTCAGGATAGAAATATTGACAGATTACAAGAATTTTCATTGTTATCTTCCTCTTTGCTTACTACGCAAATATTCCTCTACTTCCCTTTTAATACCTTCTTGGAAAGATAAAGGTGTATACCCAAAGTCCTTAGCTGCTTCATCATAATTGAAGTCTTTATCTTCTTGCATTCTGAGTACTTGCTCAACAGAAATAATAGCCTTTTTATCTATTGCATTATATACTTTGGCTGCTAAGATAGAAATCCATAAAGGTATTTTTACAATGATATTCTTTCTTCCTAACGTATCAGAGACAGCTTTAACTAAATCTATATATTTAATAGGGGATTTCCCAGATAAGTTGTATTCTTTATTAAAAGTCTTATCTTTATTTACTAAGACATCATAATAGGCATAACCCAAATCTTTAGCATGAACTGGCTGCATTAGGTTCTCACCTTTCCCAAACATAGGGAAGAACTTATGTCTGTATAGGTAATCAACAAGCTTATACATATTTCTATCTTCAGAGGATCCATATATCATTGTTGGTCTTAATACGGTAATGCCTATTTGCCCACGCTTTTTAAGTATTCCATCTTCGATTTTAATATACTCTTCCGATGCACTTTTATATTTGGAATATCTTCCTGTTGTATGAACAAAAATTGCCCATTTCACATTATTCTTTATTGCAGCATCCATGACGTTGTTTGAAAATAAAATAGAGGAAATATGTACAACTGTTTCAACTCCTGCCATTGATGATACCAATAAAGCTTTGTCCTCTAGACTTCCGTATACTTTTTCTATATTGAGTCCCGAATGATCAAGGAGTTCCGTATTGCTATTTTCTCTTACCAAGCATCTAATTTTACCTTGATAATTCTCCTTGATTAATCTATCCAAAAACCATTTACCAGTATGTCCTGTAATTCCCGTAACATAAAGCACGATATGATCCCCCTTAAAGATTCTCTTACATATACCGAATTATCCAATTATAGAGATACCTCTTTCTTCGACTCACTAGTTCCTTCTTTTATCCCTTCACTTCGTAGGACACTAAATACTGTTTTAAAAAATATCTTTATATCAAAAGCAAAACTGATTCTTTGTACATACTCGCCATCAAATCTTGCTTTGATATCTATAGACAGTTCATCCCTGCCATTAATCTGTGCCCACCCAGTTAGCCCTGGATACACAGCATTAGCTCCATACTTATCACGTTCAGCTATGAGATCATTCTGATTCCACAGAGCTGGTCTAGGTCCAACGATACTCATTTCACCTTTTAAAATATTAATAATCTGCGGTAACTCGTCTAAGCTAGTTTTCCTAAGAAATTTCCCTATCTTTGTAATGAACTGATCTGGATTCTGGAGCATATGAGTAGGCATGTCTTTCGGTGTATCTGTTCTCATAGTTCTAAACTTTAATATATAAAAGTATTTCTTATTCTTACCTATACGCTTTTGTTTGAAGAATACTGGACCTTTGGAGTCTAGTTTTATTATTATTGCAATAATTAGAAAAAGTGGCCATAGTATAAGCATTGCAATAAGGGATAATAGAAAGTCTAAAATACGTTTAACTACTGGATAGATTCTCATATAATCACTCTTTCAACCTCTTAACTAAATATAACGAATGTGTAGATACAATTTTTTTACATTACAATTTAATAGTTTTCTCCTAACGTAATCAAGAATCCTGCTCATTTCGACATTTTTATCATAAATTTTACAAAAAAGTACTAATTTCGTGATTATATTAACAATATCTATTATAAAACTGATAACTTTACTATAGTAGAGTTCTATTTATAGAAATGGTGGGAAGCTTTGTAATCGATCGGGTAGGAGGCTGGCCATTATTTGACCAGCCGACCTCCCACAGCACCGTACGTACCGTTCGGTATACGGCGCTTCCAAAGTTTACACGTCACTTCGCAGAATAACACTCGCTAAAACTTAGATATCCAGCTCGCTTAAATCGCTCGTTAGATAGGGCTTTTGTCAAGATAGGGCTATGAGCAGTACGCCAATAGCCTTTTCTTGTATTCGCCCACATCCACGCTTGCTCCTCACTC
>NZ_BDGM02000030.1:0-23843 GCF_001748485.2 Tepidibacillus sp. HK-1
GAGTGAGGAGCAAGCGTGGATGTGGGCGAATACAAGAAAAGGCTATTGGCGTACTGCTCATAGCCCTATCTTGACAAAAGCCCTATCTAACGAGCGATTTAAGCGAGCTGGATATCTAAGTTTTAGCAAGTGTTATTCTGCGAAGTGACGTGTAAACTTTGGAAGCGCCGTATACCGAACGGTACGTACGGTGCTGTGGGAGGTCGGCTGGTCAAATAATGGCCAGCCTCCTACCCGATCCCATCTACAATCAAATCTAATCTGCCTGTATGTGGATCGATAATTAGTCCATGAACAGGAGTCCCCTTCGGTAATAAGGGATGGTTTTTAATGACTTGAACACTATGTTTTACATTCTCCTCCACACTTTCAAATCCAGATAACCATTCAACAAGAGGAATACCTGAATGTTCCAGTGTATTGATCACTTCTTCAGATATACTTCTTTCCTTCATATGTTTAATCATTTGCTTACTATCAATTTGGCTCATACCACAGTCATAATGGCCGATCACCATTACCTCCTCTGCCTGAAGCTCATATAGCGCAACAAGAATACTTTTCATCGCACTTCCAAATGGATGAGAAACAATCGCTCCTGCATTTTTTATCATTTTAATATCTCCATTTTTTATGTTCATGGCTTGGGGAAGTAGTTCCACCAAGCGGGTATCCATACAGGTTAAGACCACTATTTTTTTGTTGGGAAACTTGCTTGTCTGATATCTCTCAAATTCCTTATTTTCGACAAACGTTTTATTAAACGCTAAAATTTCATAAAGTTTTTCCATTTCTATTACTCCTTTACTAAAATTTTTTACTTCTCAATTCATTTTAGCTATAATAGGTTGAAGGTGGTGAAGAAAATGGAAACATTACAACGTTTTTTATATTATCCTATCAACCAATTACCTTATGTTATTTTTGCCCTAATTGTCGCTTTTACTGTACATGAATTTAGCCATGCCTTTGTTGCGTATAAATTTGGCGATCCTACTGCTAAAAATCAAGGCCGATTGACATTAAATCCCGCGGTTCATTTAGACCCGATTGGAACGATTTTAATATTTATTGCTGGATTTGGTTGGGCAAAACCAGTTCCTGTGAATTACTTCTTTTTTAAGAATAAACGACTTGCGGGTGTTTTAGTATCCATTGCTGGCCCGATCAGTAACTTATTGGTGGCTACCATCGCGATGGGATTATGGTTTGCACTTGATGCTATTGGAATACTTGCTCAATTAAGTACTAGGGCAATAGATGTTCTAATTCCATTATTTACAATTTTGATCAATTTAAATGTGGTGTTATTTATATTTAATTTAATCCCACTTCCTCCACTTGATGGTTACCGAGTGATCGAGGATTTAGCACCAAGTCAAGTCAGATCAAAACTTATTCAATATGAACATTATAGTTTGTTTATTTTCCTCATTTTATTTATCACACCTGTTGGGGATTTTGTGTTTGGCTCAATCTTTGATACCATCCAACCAATCATCTTTAATTCATTGGAGAATTTATTTCTTTTCATCTTTAGCTTGTAATTTATAGATAAGAGGGATGGCGTAATGTCTATTTATGTCTTTGGTTTTATTCTTTATCTACTTATTATTTTTGGCATTGGCATCTTTACAAAAAGATATATTAAAGATTCCTCAGATTTCTTGGTTGGAGGACGTAGACTAAACACTGGGCTATTATTTACCACTTTGCTTTCAGCTAATATTGGGGCTGGGTCAACAGTAGGAGTAGCGGGTTTGGGCTATATCAATGGGGTCTCTGCATGGTGGTGGATTGGTGCTTCAGCCATTGGTTCCTTTCTGTTAGCTTATACAGTAGGGCCTAAAATCTGGGAACTATCAAAACAATATAATCTTATCACATTAGGGGATTATCTTGAACATCGATATCATACTTCTTTCCGTTTAATGATTGCTGCCATGATGACCATTGGCACACTGGCATTATTCGCTGGACAATTGATTGGGATTTCATGGATTTTAACGGTGGTTGTCGGAACTTCAAAAACAGTCGGCGTACTCATTGGGGCAATTGTGGTTAGCCTTTATTTTGTGATCGGTGGTCTTTTATCCTCAGCGATTGTTAATGTATTTCAATTATCTATGATTTTGTTTGGCTTTATCATCTCTTTGCCCTTTGCCCTCAATTCAATTGGCGGTTGGGATTCATTGGTACAATTAATTAGTCAACATCTAGATGATGTAGAGAAAAGTCGACAATATTTCTCCTTTAGCGGAATTGGCATTAAGGCGATTATTGGCTATATTTTTTTATTAACACCTTCTTTTATTATCTCGCCTGGACTGATTCAGAAGATTTTTGGTGCAAAAGATGAGCAGGTAGTTAAAAAAGGAACGGCATATAATGGATTGATTCAATTATTTTTTGCTTTTATCCCAGTCATCATAGGAATGACGGCTTTTGCCGCTTTCCCTGAACTAGCAAGTCGAGAGATGGCTTTACCTATGGTAATGAAAGAAATGCTGCCAGTTGGGATCAGCGTGTTAGCGCTAGCTGCTATTTTTGCTGCCGAGGCAAGCACTGCTGATGCGGTTTTATTTATGATTACATCCTCATTAGCAAAGGATATTTATGCAACCTATATCAATAAAAAGGTTTCCAATCAAGAATTGCTGAAAGTAAGCCGGATGATTACTATTGTTAGTGGCGTAGCTGGTGTGGTGTTAGCCTTATATTTACCTAATATCATTGCTAGTTTGTCTATTTTCTATTCTTTAATGTCTGTTGCGATTACTGCACCATTATTATTTGGCATTTATTCAAAAGGAGCCAATACATTATCTGCCTTTCTGGCTAGTGGACTTGGGATAGGGATTACTTTAGTACTAAATTATACTACGGGTGGAAAAGGGTTTGGTATTTTAACCCCTCAAGCGATTGGGATGATTGTTTCGATTGGCTTGATCTTGTTGATGGTTCTTTTTGCAAAGCCAAGGAGGTTTTAATCAGATTGATAGGATTTTTAATTGATTTAGATGGAACGATGTATCATGGAGGAGTAGCAATTCCTCATGCCTCATCATTCATTCAACATTTAAGAGAAAGAGGGATTCCATTCCTATTTGTAACCAACAACTCTTCAAGGACACCTAAGATGGTGGCCGATCATCTTAACAAATTAGGAATTCCTGCACATGAGCATGAGATTTATACATCGGCTCAAGCCACAGCACAATATATCATTGACTACAAACTAGGTAAAAATGTATATATGATTGGTGAATCTGGATTAGAAGCAGCACTAGAAGAGGTAGGAATCCAAATTAGTGAGGGGATGAATGGAAAAAGGGAACAGATTGATGCGGTTATTCAAGGAATCGATCGAGCGTTCAATTATCAAAAATTAACGAAAGCTGTTCAATTGATCCACCAAGGGGCAAGGTTTATCATAACAAATCCTGATCATCTTCTTCCTTCTGACAAAAGGCCTCAACCAGGAGCGGGTTCAATTGCAGCAGCGATTCAGGCCGCGAGCAAAAAAGAACCCGTGGTGATTGGTAAACCCTCACCAATCATCATGGAATACGCCATTACTAAGCTAATGAATCAAGCCCCTTCTTTATCTAGAGAAAATATCTGGGTGGTCGGTGATAATCAGCTCACAGATATCCAAGCAGGGATCAAAGCCGGATTACCAACTGCATTAGTACTGACAGGGATAACCAAAGCAGATGATCTTAACCTTTCTTCATTTCAGCCACAAATTGTGGTAAATGATTTGTTTGAGTTAGCACAGAAATTATTATAGGAAGTATGTTAAAATAGTAGATATCATTTTGAAAACAAGAATGGAAGATTACGTAATGATCAAATCAACAACAAGTGTTCAAGAGCAACTTCCTCGCTTATGGGGGAACAAACGTTATCATACATTAAATTATGATTATCGCCAGAAATTTGGAGAAAAAGTATTTAAAGTGATGTTAGATGGTGGATTTACTTGCCCAAACCGTGATGGATCAGTGGCTACAGGAGGTTGTATTTTTTGTAGTGCTCGTGGATCGGCGATTTTGCTGGAGATAGAAGAATAGAATTAAAACAGCAATTTAGAGAAGTACGAGATAAAATGCATGAAAAGTGGCCAAAGGCAAAATATATTGGCTACTTTCAGGCCTTCTCTAATACGTATGCTCCTGTAAACGAATTAAGAGAGATGTATGAAGCAATCTTAGAGGAAGAAGGAGTTGTTGGCTTATCTATTGCTACTCGCCCAGATTGTTTGCCAGATGATGTCCTTGATTTACTAGAGAAAATGAATCATAAAACAAACCTCTGGGTCGAATTGGGACTACAAACCATTCATGAGCATACCCAACAATTGATAAACAGAGCCCATAGTTATGAAGTTTTTTTAGATGGCGTTTCAAAATTAAGAGAACGGAATATTAATGTAGTGGTTCATATTATTGTGAATTTGCCTGGAGAAAGTGAAGAAGAAATGATGGAAACGGCAAAAGCTGTAGCCCAGATGCCTGTTCAAGGTATAAAAATCCATATGCTTCATCTCTTGAGAAAAACACCGATGATGAAATTATATCGGGAAGGCAAATTAACTTTTATGAATCGTGAGGAATACACCAAGTTGGTCGTAGATATGATTGAAATTTTGCCTCCTGAGATGGTTGTTCATCGTTTAACAGGAGATGGCCCACCAGATCTTTTAGTAGAACCATTATGGACTTTGAAGAAATGGGAAGTTTTAAATGGGATTGATAAAGAATTAGCTAGAAGGGATACATGGCAAGGCAAATATTTTGAAGAAAAAAATAAATAAGAAAGAGTGGATTCCCACAAAAGTAATTAGAATCGCTTATTAAACAATTCGTTACTTATGTGGGTATTTTTATTTTTTCTCCTAAAAAGAGTGAATATTTTGTATGATGTTAATAGATGGACAAAAGGGGGATTTTCATGAAAAAGATCCATTTGCGACTGCAAACCAAGATCATTATCTTATCCATGGCTTTTATCTTAATCGTTATTCTGATCTTAGGAATTGTATCTTCCATGATGATCACCTCTAATCTTGAAAGAAAGATTGGTGAAAATGCTTTAAATATAGCAAAAACAACGGCAATAATGCCAGCGATCCACCAAGCCTTTAAGATGGATGATCCTAGCAAAGTGATCCAACCTTTAGCTGAAAAAATTCGTAAAGAAGTAGGAGCTGAATTTGTTGTTATTGGGAACAAAGAGGGGATTCGTTATTCCCATCCCTATCTTGACCGTTTGGGGAAGAAAATGGTAGGGGGAGACAATGACCCTGTATTAAAAGAAGGAAGGGCAATTATTTCAAGTGCAGTAGGAACACTAGGACTATCTCTGAGAGGAAAAGCGCCTATTTTTGATGAAACCAAACAGGTGATTGGTGTGGTTTCTGTTGGTTTCTTAATGGAGGATATCAAAGATCGAGAAAAAGCCCTTGTAATAAAAATGATCGTCCCAATTTTATTAGTAATATTGATAGGGATAGCAGGTTCGTTCTTTTTATCTTGGAACATTAAAAAGGATATTTTTGGCTTAGAGCCAGAAGAAATTTCGCAATTATTTTTAGAACGGGAGGCGCTTTTAGAAAGCGTAAAAGAAGGAATTATTGCAGTTGACAAGCAAGGTAAAATTACAGTGATCAACGAAACAGCAAAAAAGATACTAGATCACAAAAGTCAAAATATTAAATTCATAGGAAAGCCAATACAAGAGGTTCTTGCCAATACGAAAATTATTGAGGTATTAAATACAGGAAAAGCGCAATACGATGAAGAAATGTTAATTGGAGATGAATGGGTCATTACCAATCGTGTTCCGATGATTGTAAAAGGAAAAGTAATCGGGGCAGTGGCTAGTTTTCGTAGAAAGATGGAAATTGATCGTCTTTTACAAGAATTATCCGATCATAAGGTTTATTTAGATACATTAAGAGCGCAAAATCATGAATTTACCAATAAGCTTTATACCATTTCTGGTTTGTTGCAACTAGGTAAAATTCAAGAAGCGATTTCTTTTATCACCGATGAAACGGTTCAACAAGATGATATGATTGCCTTCTTGATGGAGCATATTTATGATCCAAAGCTCTCAGCTTTCTTTATAGGGAAGCTGACAAGAGCAGAAGAACAAAAGGTGCAGTTTGTGATTGATTCCAATACTCATTTACAAGAAGAATTACATGAAGTTGATATAGAAGATTTAATTACGATTTATGGAAACCTGATAGAAAATGCCTTAGACTCAGTTCGTAATCAAGACAAAGAAAATAAAAGAATCATTGTCTTATTACAAAATAGGGAGCAAAAGATTTTCTTTAGAATCGAAGATTGGGGTACGGGAATTCCTGATGAGATCAAGGAAAAGATCTTTAAAGATGGTTTTACAACCAAAGGGGATTCAAGAAAAAGGGGAATTGGCTTAGCATTAGTTGATACCTTAGTAAAGAAATATCATGGGAAGATCCGTTTTTATCAACCAAATCATCAAGGAGTCGTATTTGAAGTTGAATTAACAAAACCGATGAATGATTAAGGAAGGAGGCAGGTATGGTGTATAAAGTATTGATCATTGAGGATGATTTTCGTATCGCTGAAATCAATAAATCTTTTGTCAGCCAGGTAGAAGGTTTTGAGATTGTTGACATTGCTTTAAATGGGAAAACAGCTTTGCAATTATTGCAACAACACCAACCAGATCTCGTCCTTCTAGACGTGTATATTCCTGATATATCGGGAGAGGAATTATTCTTGCATATAAAAGATGCTTATCCCCAAATCGATGTGATTATGATTACGGCTGCAAAAGAAGTAAAAACACTTGAAGTCTTTTTAAGGCATGGAATCTTCGATTATTTGGTAAAACCAGTTCGCATTGAACGTCTACATAAATCTTTAAATAAATATCACTGGTATAAACAAAAGTTAGCAAAAGAGACCGAATTAGATCAAACTGAGATCGATGCGATTATGGGGCGTTCCATACATCTAGAACACCAATCGGAACATTACCCTAAGGGTATAGACCCCTTAACTTTAGAAAGGGTAAGAAGGTTTTTAAATAAAGAAGGGAGTGCATTTACAGCTGAAGAAATAGGAAAAGAACTTGGAATTGGTCGTAGTACTGCAAGACGTTATTTAGAATTTCTTGTAAATAAAGGGGAAATTATGGTCGATTTAAGATATGGAACTGTAGGAAGGCCAGAAAGAATCTATGGACATTTATGATTTCTTGTGAACAAAATGAACAAAATAGACTTTATTCAATTAATAAACAGTATGGTTGAAACCGTTTCCAATTCAGATTACCCATGCTATTCTTAATTTACAGAAAATTATTCTAATTTTTAAGAAAAGGGGTTGGGAGAATTGAGGCGGTTTTCTTTTATTTTGATTGTTATTCTAGCTCTATTAGTCGTCTTTACAGGTTGTAGTAACACCACAACGACGACAAAGGATGCTGGTCAAAAAGAAGAAGTGAAATATCCAACAAAAGCAATGGAATTCATTGCACCGGCTGGTGCTGGCGGTGGCTGGGATCTAACCATTCGTACGGTGGCCAAAACACTTGAAGATACGAAGTTAACTTCTGTCGCAATGCCTGTGACTAACAAGCCAGGCGGTGGCGGGGGTGTTGCCTTAGCTTATCTACAAGAGAAAAAAGGAAGCGACAATATTATCTCTGTCTACTCACCACCATTATTATTGATCAACTTGAATGGTTCAACAGAATTCAGTTATAAAGATACAACACCGATTGCTAAACTTATTACAGATTATGGTGCCTTTGCTGTTTCAAAGGATTCTCCATATAATTCACTAAATGATGTGATGGAAGCACTCAAGAAGGATCCAAAAAGCGTAAAGATCGGAGGTAACTCTTCAGCTGGAAGTATGGATCACATTCAATTCCTCATTATTGCAAAAGCTGCAGGGGTAGAAAATATTAAAGATATTGACTACATTAGTTTCCAAGATAACTCAGGGGCAGCTCAAGTGATGGGAGGACACTTAGATTTACTTACCACTGGACTAGGTGAGGTAAGAGCCTTAGCAGAAGCTGGTGAATTAAAGGTTCTTGCAACAACGGCAGATCGTCGTGTTGGAACAGGAGTGATTGCTGAAATTCCAACAGCAAAAGAACAAGGAATCGATGCAACCTTTGAAAACTGGAGAGGACTCTTTGGACCTCCTGGAATGCCTGAATACGCTGTGAAGTATTGGCAGGATATCCTCGCAAAAATGGTAGAAACGCCAGAATGGAAAAAGGCTGCTGAAAACAATGGCTGGGATTTAGCCTTTGCAAATAGTGAAGATTTTATAAAATTCTTAGATAAAACCAATGAGGATTACAAGGTAATTCTTCAAGAAATTGGGATGTTAAAGTAGTCTTAGAGAAAAATGGGCCATAGATCACTCTATGGCTCTTTATAGCAGATAGAAGGTTTTCTCAACAGAGTGAGGTGAGGGAAATTGAACACAACAGCGCTAACAGGAATTGTTTCAATCTTAATTGGTATCGTTTATAGTATTCAATCTTATCAATTACCTAAAGCCACCGTGGGAAATGCTTGGGCACCCATTTATTTTCCACTGGGTTTAGGAGTTTTGATGGCAATATTTGGGGTAGTGATGTTAGTTCAAGGATTGGCAAAGGGAAAGGCCAACAATGGTGAACAAAAGCAAGGAAAGATGAAAATGACCTACACCGCGAAGTTAATTGCCTTTACGAGTGTAGTTAGTATTATTTATGCTTTACTTTTTGACAGAATTGGCTATGTTTTATCAACGATTTTCTTTTTGGGAGCCATTTTATTTGTCGTAAATGGAGTGAAACAATGGAAAACGAATATGATCGTATCCATTTCATTTGCCCTTGGAATCTATATTGTCTTCTCAAAGTTTTTAGGTATCATTTTACCCAAAATGCCCTTCATTGGATTTTAGGCTAGGAGGTGACGAAAATGGACGTACTTACACATCTATTACAAGGATTTGCAGTTGCGATTACCCCAGAGAATATTTTTTGGGTAACGTTAGGTGGAGTTTTGGGAACGATTATTGGTATGCTACCAGGACTTGGACCTGCGACAGGTGTAGCCGTATTACTTCCTTTAACCTTTACGATGGGACCTGTTGCCTCTTTAATTACGATGGCAGGAGTTTATTATGGAGCAATGTTTGGCGGTTCACGTAGCTCAATTTTAATCAATACACCTGGAGATGGGGCAGCCATTGCTTCAACCTTTGATGGCTATCCTATGGCACAAAACGGAAGAGCAGAAGCAGCATTAGCCATGTCAGCAATCGCCTCATTTATTGGTGGAATTATAGCAACGATCATTATGACAGGTGTTGCTAGTCCAGTTGCAAAATTTGCCCTAAAATTTGGTCCGCCAGAATATTTTATGCTAATGGTTTTTGCATTAGCAGCAACTGCTTCATTAGCCAAGGAGAATTTAATCAAGGGCTTTATTTCCATGATCTTAGGTTTAATGATTTCTACAGTAGGTATTGATGCACAATCAGGACAACAGCGTTTTACCTTTGGCGTTCTAGAACTGCAAACAGGAATTGATTTTCTTGTCGTGATTATCGCCATGTATGCATTGGGAGAAGTTTTTAAAACTTTCCAAAGCATAAAAGAAGGCAAGAAAAAAATGCAGACCAAATTTAAGAAGATTTGGATTACAAAGGAGGATTGGAAACGTAGTAAATGGCCGATCTTAAGAAGTACTCCAATTGGCTTTTTTATCGGTGCTTTACCTGGTGCTGGTGGAACGATGGCATCACTGATGGCTTATAATAATGAAAAACAGCTTTCTAAACATCCAGAGCAATTCGGGAAAGGTGCGATAGAAGGTCTTGCAGCACCGGAGGCGGCAAATAATGCAGCATCTGTTGGTGCGCTTATCCCCATGTTAACACTGGGAATTCCAGGTTCAGGTACGACGGCTGTCATGATGGGAGCCTTGCTCATGCTTGGCCTTCAACCTGGTCCATTATTATTTCAGCAACATCCTGACATCGCTTGGGGACTTATAGCTAGTATGTTTATTGGAAATGTCATCTTGGCAATCGTGAATATTCCATTAGCTGGATTACTCGTTCGTGTACTTGCGATTCCACCAAAGATTTTATATCCTATAGTTTTAGGTCTCGCTTTTGTAGGAACGTATGCTATAAGCAATAGTATTGTAGACTTTTATTTATTGGTTATTTTTGGTTTGATAGGTTATTTAATGAATAAGGCAGATATACCAACAGCACCCCTTATTTTAGCAGTCATCGTTGGTAATAGTATGGAACAATCTTTTAGACAAGCATTAACGATTTCTAACGGAGATTTTCATATTTTTTACCAATCAACGGTATCATTAGTCTTAATTGTTTTAACCATTATCTCAATCGTTTTCCCTATTGTAAAAGACTGGGGCAAAAAAAGAAAAGCATCAACAACAGAAAATCAAATCATTGGTATGAAGTAAAAAGCACAAAAAGAACTGTCTCACATTCTGAGACAGTTCTTTCATTTTTAATCGTCATCTCTCATCCCAATAAAAATGAATACATAACGTAATAATTCCAAAGCGGCCATCAATGCGGCTGCAACATAGGTAAGTGCTGCTGCCCCTAATACTTTATTCACACCGTGTTCCTCTGTGTTGCGAATAAACCCTTCAGCAACCATCAAATCTTTTGCCCGGCTGGAAGCATTAAATTCTACTGGTAATGTAATCAATTGAAATGCAACTACGGTTGCGAAAAAGACAATCCCTAAACCAATTAGTTCAGCCCAGCGGAATAGAAAACCGCCAATCAGTAATAATGGAGCTAAACCAGAAGTAAAGTTGAGAATAGGGAATATACGATGGCGTAAGACTAACATGCTATATTGTTCTTTATGTTGGATCGCATGTCCTACTTCATGAGATGCAACAGAAATCGAAGCAATGGAATTTCCGTAATAAACATTTTCAGATAAACGAACGACACGGTGAATTGGATCATAATGGTCTGACAGAGTACCTCTAACAGGTTCTACTGGAACATCATATAGCCCATTTCGATCTAACAAATGACGTGCTGCTTGAGCACCAGTGATTCCCGAAGAAGCAGCAACTTTTGACCATTTGCTATAGTTCCCTTGTACTTTAAATTGGGCCCAAATGGATAAACCAAAAGCAGCCAAAATTGAGAGATCAAGCAATGGATAACCACTAAAGAAGAACATCGAAAAACATCCCTCCAACATGATAAGATCATAATTTTATTATACCCTATTCATAGAGACTCCAAAAGTAATCGGAATACGTTTCGAAGGAAACTGTCACTTTTGGGGGTATAAGATATATACGACGATGAGAAGCAAAAGGTTTCATTTTTGTCCTTTTTCTTTTGAAACTTTAGTTAACGTATTTTCTACTTGTTTTAAATGCTGAAACATCAGTGAAGCTGCTAATTCAGCATCCTTTTGTTCAACCGCTTGATAAATATTTTGGTGTTCCGTGAGTAAACGCTCAGGAGTTTTTGGCATCGAAAAAAGAACCTTTCGACTTGTTCTCAAGCTCTTTTTAATGGCATCTGAGATATTTTCAATAATATAAACAAGCATATTATTTTTAGTCGCTTTAGACAAAGCATAATGAAACATCCAATCTGCCTCTTCATTTGCGTCTAGGTTGCTTAAATCCACTTCCATCTTCTTTAACGCTTGTTCTAAATGAAATAGGTCTTCATTTGTTCGACGCTCCGCAGCTAATTCTGCAGCAGATACCTCCAAAATTTTCCGAATCTCTAACAAAGATTGAATTTGCTCAAAATCGAGGAGGAGGGTAAAGATATCGAAGGAAACCAGATCTGATTCTGTATATTTTTTTACAAAAGTCCCTTCGCCCTGGCGAATTTCCACTAACCCCATTGCATTTAAGGCAGTTAATGCCTCACGTACGGCACTTCGTCCTACTTGTAACTGTTCAGCCAATTCGCGAACAGATAATAAACGCTCTCCTGGTTTTAAGTCACCATTTATAATCATTTCTTTTAACTGTTCTGCTACACGTTCATAGATTTTTTGCGGTTTTATTTGTTGAAATTCCATAAAATGAATCACCTCAAGGGATATTCACACTATCCATAATATCGTACAACTTATATTTTAAATGAAACTGTGTAAATAACCAAACAAAATTTAACCAAAACAAATTCTAAAAAATAAAAATTTATAAAAAATACCGCTTTCATTTATGGTATGATAAGGTCATCAGATAATCAAAAAAATAGAACTATGTTTATTGGGGGAGAGGATTTAAGATGTTAGATCCAGCGATAAAAAAGCAATTGATTGATGTGGTGGGGAAAGATTGGGTAATGGATCAACCTGAAGAATTGGTTGCCTACTCCTATGATTCAACGCCGATGTATCAACAACTGCCTGATGTCGTTGTTTTACCAAAAACAACCGAAGAAGTTTCTGCAATTCTAAAGATTGCCAATCACTTTGCGTTCCCAGTTATACCAAGAGGATCTGCAACTAATTTAAGTGGAGGAACGGTTCCACTTAAAGGTGGGCTTGTTTTAGGGTTAAATCGAATGAATCAAATTTTAGAGATCGATGAAGAAAACTTAACCTGTACCGTTCAACCTGGTGTGATTACCGCCGAAATCCACCAAGCGGTAGAGGCAAGAGGATTATTCTATCCACCCGATCCAGGAAGTTTACGCATCTCAACAATTGGCGGCAATATTGCTGAAAATGCTGGGGGATTACGTGGTTTAAAATATGGTGTAACAAAGGATTATGTCATCGCGTTAACAGCTGTTTTGCCAAACGGGGATATCCTAAAAACAGGCGGAAAACTAGCAAAGGATGTTGCAGGGTATGATTTAACAAAGCTATTGATCGGATCTGAAGGAACCTTAGCTGTGATTACAGAAGCTACTTTAAAGCTCTTACCATTGCCTGAAACGAAAAGAACGATGTTAGCCATGTTTAAGGATTTAACAGATGCAGCAAAAGCTGTATCTAAGATTATTGCCAATAAAATCATTCCTGTTACCCTAGAATTTATGGATAATGCAACGATTAATGTAGTTGAGGATTATGTGAAAATAGGATTACCTCGCGATGTTGAAGCGATCCTGTTAATGGAACAAGATGGGAGTAAAGACCAAGTAGATCGAGATATTACCCGGATGGCAGAGATTTGCAAAGGGGAAAGAGCCGTTTCTGTTGAAGTGGCTCAAACTACAGAGGAAGCGAATCAGTTAATGACAGCTAGAAGAATGGCACTTTCTGCTCTAGCAAGGCTTAAACCTACTACGATTCTTGAAGATGCGACGGTTCCTCGTTCAGAAATTGCACCATTAGTAGATAAGATAAAGGAAGTCGCTCAAAAATATGATTTGCACATTTGTACATTTGGCCATGCAGGGGATGGAAACCTTCACCCAACCTGTTTAACGGATGTACGCAACACAGATGAAATTGAGCGTGTGGAAAAAGCGTTTGATGAAATCTACGAAAAAACGATTGATTTAGGAGGAACCATTACAGGGGAACATGGAGTAGGGATTGCAAAAGCAAGTTATTTGGAGTGGAAAATTGGTGAATCTGGGGTTGAAGTAATGAAGGGCATAAAGAAAGCTTTTGATCCAAAAGGGATTTTAAACCCTGGGAAACTATTCGTAGAACAAGCAAGAAAGCGAGTTGTGATCCAGCATGAGCGGTAATCTTTCATTAGCTTTAGGAATTTCAGAGGATGATCTATTAAATTGTATGCAGTGTGGTTTTTGCCTTTCTGTATGTCCGACATACAAAATCATACCAAAAGAAACTGCGACTCCAAGGGGCAGAATTGCCTTAATGAAATCGGTACAGGATGGTGCTCTTGTCACCAATGATATTATGGATTCACTAGATTTATGTTTGGGTTGTCGAGCTTGTGAAATTGCCTGTCCTTCAGGGGTACAATATGGCCAAATGCTAGAGCATGCAAAAGAGGTCATTACAAAACAAATCAACTTTTCACCGACGGTGAAGGCGGTTCGATGGTTATTTTTAAGAAAACTATTACCCTATCCTAAGAGAATGAAATGGGTAAGAGGTGGAATTCGAATCTATCAAAAATCAGGTCTTCAAAAAGTCGTCAGAAAAAGCGGTGTACTTAAAGTACTTCCTTGGCATATGGAAACGTTTGAAAGGGTCCTTCCAGAAGTATCTTCTTTAAAATCGATGCTGCCAAAACGAGTTGAACCTGAAAGAAAAACAAATAAACCAACAGTTGCTTTTTTTAGTGGTTGTATTCAAGACGCTATTTTTCACGAAATAAACCAATCTACAATGGCATTATTAAAAGAAAGTGGTTTCCCTGTCATTCATCCAGAAAGTCAAACTTGTTGTGGAGCCGTTCATGCTCATACAGGTGAAATAGATCTAGCCAAAGAATTGGCGAAAAAGAATATTAAAATGATGGAAGAAATTGGGGCAACCTATTTGGTAAATAACCAAGGTGGTTGTGGGGCAATGTTAAAAGAATATGATAAGCTTCTCGCGGATGATCCTGTATGGAGTGATCGAGCGAAATTATTTGTCAAAAAAGTGAAGGATATTAACGAGATACTGGCTGAAATTGATGAACTACCACCGCTAAAACCGATGAATGTCCGTGTGACTTATCAGGATTCATGCCATTTAGCCAATGTTCAAGGGGTTACTTTACAACCAAGAAAACTGATTCAAGCGATTCCTGGTATTGAATATGTGGAAATGAAGGGTGCTGGAACTTGTTGCGGTTCTGCCGGAACCTACAATATGGTTCACCACGAACATTCAATGCAGATTTTAGATGCAAAAATGGTAAATGTAATCGATACAAATGCTTCTATAGTTGTCACCGCTAATCCGGGCTGTTTATTGCAAATGAGGATCGGTATTCAAAGAGCAGGGTTAGAAGGTAAAGTAAGAGCTGTTCATATTGCAGATCTTTTAGCTGAAGCAGCTGGCGTGAAAAATCTAAACTAGATTCTAAAAGGCCGTCTCTATTCTATTGTCTTCAATTAACTACAGTGCTAAAATTAAAGTTTGGAGGCGGTTTTTGATGAAAAAAGAGATCAATCAGGAGGTTCTGGAGGAATCCATCCTACTATTGAGCACAATCAAATGGATTTTTTTATCTATCTTTGTAGGAACCGTGGTAGGAGGAGTGACTGCTTTATTTTTAAATACGCTTGCTTATGGTACGGAAAAGGCAGCTGAATGGCCTTATTATTATCTTTTTATGCCGATTGCATTCTTTTTAAGTAGTTGGATGGTATTACGATTTGCACCAGATGCAGCAGGTCATGGAACAGAAAAAGTAATTGAATCCATTCATAAAAAAAATGGTAAGATCGATGTAAAAGTTGTACCGATTAAGGTTTTTGCTACATTAGTCACCCTTATATCTGGTGGGTCTGCTGGGAAAGAAGGCCCAAGTGCCCAAATTGGGGCAGGAATTGCTTCAGCCTTTTCTGACCTTTTTCGCTTTAACGAAGATGATCGGAGAAGATTTGTAATATGTGGAATTAGTGCTGGATTTGCAGGGGTTTTTGGCACTCCGATTGCAGGGGCTATTTTTGCAGCAGAGGTTTTATTTATAGGTAAATTTTCTTATCGTGTTCTATTACCCTCTTTAATTTCTGCTTATGTCAGCTTTCATATCAATGAATACTTGGGAGTAAAGCATTTTAAATATGCCATACAAGTTCCAGCGAAAAGCGAAATATCAATGTTTTTCTATCTTATTTTGTTCGGTATTCTAATTGGATTAATCTCTTTATTGTTAATCAAAGCTTTACACATCATTGAGGCATATTTTCAGTATTCCCTTAAAATCTATAAACCTCTAAAAGGATTCATTGGTGGCTTTATTTTGATATTTATCGTCTTATTAACCCATAGCAAGGACTATATTGGACTAGGAACCTATGTGATTGATCAGGCCTTAGCAGGGCATAAGGTAGATTCACTTTCTTTTTTTATTAAGATTTTCACAACATCTGTAACGTTAGGCTCAGGTGGAAGTGGAGGAATATTAACTCCTGTTTTCTATATAGGGTCTACTTTAGGAAATGCATGGGCGCAGCTTATCCATGGTGATTTAGCTATGTATTCAGCGATAGGGATGGTTTCATTTTTAGCTGCAAGTGCCAATACACCATTAGCGGCGATTATAATGGCCATGGAATTATTTGGCGTAAAAGTTGCCACCTATGCTTCGATCGTAAGTGTTATAAGCTATCTTGTGGTTGGCCATCGTAGTGTATATCCAAGTCAAATTCTTTCGATGTCTAAATCACCTTCAATCGACACAGATATCAATTGTGAAATTCGACAAATTCAAAAATTAAGATTAAGTAATAAAATGCATGTTCTTCTTCATAATCAGAAAGAAAAAGAGAATTAAAGTTTCCTACTAGAAAAAATTCTAGTAGGTTTTTTGTAGGTTATATTAAATAGTTGTAAAAGTTGTGAAGGAAATTAGTAAATTTTGTCGAATAAATATATTGAACGATAGTCTAGAGAGAAACGATAGTCTGGAGAGAATAGGGGGGTAATCCATGGGGAATTTTCGCTGGTTTATTGTCATGTTTTCAATCATGACCGGAATGATTAACGCCCTCCTTCTTGGTTTCCAATTACAATTGTTATGGCTTCTTATTCTTCTTGGATTACTTAATCTTTTTACTTTTAACCTAAAAATTTTTCGCCATCACCTTTCAAACAACTATATCCTTGCTTTTCTAGTCTTAGATATCGGAATGATTCATTTTTTGGATGTATCCCAATTTGTTCATGTCTTGTATTATTCTGTGGTCATTTATTTAGCAACCCAAATTAACTCTCGAAAAGTCTTATTACTTACCACCTTATTCTATTCGCTTATTCACGCTTTTATCGAAATTCTATTTACGAACTTAACCTTAAAAGATTTGATGATTACGCTTTATGATGTAACTGTCATTTTTTTCATTTCCTATTTTGCCTATTATTTTGTTCGAATTTACCGACAAAGCGAAAGTCAATCTCACCAGGATTATTTAACAGGGCTTTATAATTTTAAGGGGTTTCAACATCAATTACATCATATTTGGCAGAATAAACCGACCGCTTATCATATTATTTTTATCGATTTTAATGATTTTAAAAGAATCAATTTTTTGCATGGCGAGGAAGAGGGAGATCAATTTCTGAAGTTATTAGCCAATGAATTGCGGAATCTCCTTCCTAAGCAGACCTTACTTTCCCGTTATGAGGGCGATTGTTTCGTTATAGGCTTTGATGGAGATCTAAAAGACATATATCAACAAATTGAAATGATTTTACAGGAGATTTCATTTAATCATACAGAAGCGATGCCGCTAAAATATTCGATTGCAACGGCTTCTTATCCTGAGGAGGCAACAGAACCCGAAAAATTGGTCTGGGTTGCACAAAAAAAATTGGCTCTTGATAAACAACAATATAAAAACCAACAAGAAGATATGAAAAAAAGGATGGAAGGCCTATCAGTGATTGGTCAATTGGCTGCTGGATTGGCTCATGAGATTCGCAATCCGTTAACTGCTGTACGAGGATTTATACAGTTATCTGCCAAGGAAAGCGAAAGTTTAAAACAGTGGGAGAATATCATTGTCGCTGAATTAGATCGAGTGAATCAATTGGTAAACGATTTTTTACATCTTGCTCAAAACCGTCCTGTAGCTAAAAAGGAGTGGTTGGTACAGCAAGTTTTGGAGGATGTGATCATATTATTACAAACAAAAGCTCTTTTACTTGGGCATGAGATTCAGGTAGAAACTCTTGATTGTAAGTATCCAATTTATGTTGACAAACAGCAATTTCAACAAGTATTTATTAATATAATTCAAAATGCCCTAGATGCGTTACCTAAAGAAGGGGGAACGGTAAAGATTTATTGCAGGGATGATCTGGATCATATCCATATTTGTATCGAAGATAATGGCCAGGGGATTCCAAAGGATAAGCTGAAACAGATTTTTGAACCATTCTATACCACAAAAGAAGAGGGAACAGGATTGGGGCTTCCTATCTGTTATCGGATTGTGAAAGAAAATCAAGGGGAAATTCAGGTCACTAGTGAGATAGGAGTAGGAACAACTTTTACGATTTCACTGCCAAAACAAAGGGTAGAGGAATATTAAAATAATAAAACGCGCCTTAGGCGCGATTTATTATTTTTGCTCATCGATCACTAATTTCCCATTACGGGCAAAATGGTCTTTCTTTAAATCTTCAATAAAAACATAAACACTTTCTGCAGGAACATTGACTGTTTCAGTAACAACCTTTGTAATTTTTTCTACGAGTTCTCTTTTTTGTTCAGGTGAACGTCCTTCAATCAATTCAATTGTAACAAATGGCATCAACTCATCCCCTTGTCCTATTAGTTGTATACATTTCTATTATAGTATCGATTGGTCATTGTTTCCACCAATACTTTAATCTACTCCAGAAAGATTCATTTTTGGGTGGTTCAATTGGCTTAGGTTCCTTATCTTCATTTTGATGCAGGTCACAATATTCAGTCGGTTCAGTTCCTTTTACAAAAGCTTCTAATCGAGGATTGGGACAATCTTCTGTTGCAATTTTTCCCGATTCAGGATCAATATAGAGGCTAATGACACCCTCAGGTACAGTAAATAACTGTAAGGGTAATGATTGATGAGCCTTTTTCATATAATCTGCCCAGATTTCCTTACTGATCATTGAGTCTCCTTCTACCAATTTCTCATTTTGATCATAGCCTGCCCAAAGCGCAGTAACCAACTGGGGAGTGTAGCCAATCAACCAGGCATCATAATCCGTTGTACCCGTCTTTCCTGCAATCGGGCGATTTAAGCGATCAGAAACAGAATAACCTGTGCCCCCTTGTTCAAAGACCCCTTCCATCAGATAGGTTAAAATAAAACTTGAATCAGCAGAAACTACTTCAGTTTCTATGATTTCCTTTTTCTCATAGAGGACGTTACCATTCACATCTTCAATTTTTAGAATCGCCGTAGGTTCAATTCTTTTCCCCTGATTAGCAATGGTTGCGTATGCCTTGGCCATTTCAAACGGAGTTACCTCTTGACTACCCAATGCTAAGGATGGGTAGGGTTTTAGATCCTTATCGATTCCAAGCTTCATACTCATTTCTACTAACTTCTCCATTCCAATTTCCATATGGGTTTTTACCGCATAAATATTATCAGAATGGGTTAAAGCATATCTCAAGTCGATTTCTCGGTTTGGATAACGGTTTCCAAAATTGGTAGGCTGATAGGTTTGATTTTGTCCGAATGTAAAAACAGTAGGCTCGCTCTTAAACTTGCTAACAGGTGTAAACCCATTTTCTAAGGCTGCTAAATATAAAATAGGTTTAAAGGAAGACCCTGGTTGCCTTTCTGCAAATACTCGGTTATATTGACTCTTTTGGTAATCTCTTCCACCCACCATTGCTTTAATAAAACCATTAGTTGGATCGATACTAATTAAAGCACCTTGCAAAAGTCGATCCTTAGGAAGTCGGTTGGCCAATGTCTCCTCTGCGGCCTTTTGCATCTTTGAATCTAACGTGGTATAGATTTTTAAGCCACCTTGATAAAGCTGTTCCTCTTCAATTCCATATTCATTTTTAACGAGGGAAACAATGTAATCGCGAAAATAAGGTGCACTTGCTAAATTTACTTTTTCATTTGGATTTTTAAAAATAAGTTTTTCTTGGTATGCCTTGTTTGCTTCTTCCTGTGTAATATAACCAACTGCAACCATAGAAGTTAAAACTTGTTTTTGTCTTCTTTTTGCTTTCTCCAGATTTTTAAATGGAGAATAAACAGATGGACCTTTTGGGATTCCAGCCAACATCGCACTTTCTGCTAAATCTAAGTCAGCAGCATCTTTATTAAAATAAGTTTTTGCAGCCATTTGAATCCCATTTGCAGAATGGCCATAGTAGATTTGGTTTAAATACATTTCAAGGATTTCATCCTTCGAATATTGAAACTCTAATTGAATGGCTAATAAAGCCTCATCCACTTTTCTTTTCCATGTTTTATCTAGTGTTAAATAGAGATTTCTTGCAAGCTGTTGAGTAATTGTGCTAGCCCCTTGTACTTTAGCCATCTGTTTGATGTCTTCAATTACCGCCCCACCAATCCGAATCAGATCAAGGCCAAAATGGCTATAAAATTTTCGGTCTTCAATTGCTATTGTTGCTTCAATCAATGACTTTGAAATCTTAGAAAGAGGAATATATTCACGATTCACTCCAGAATAAAGGTCATCAATCACTTCTCCATCCATCGAGTAAATAAAAGAAGTTTGCTCAATCGTTGTCTTAGGAAGAGGTTTTGCTTGTAAATAGAGAATAAAAAATAACAATAAACTACTAAAAATAAAAAACAATGAGAGTAATACAAGCGAAATTTTTTTAATTTTTTTTAAAACTCGGTATAACATCATTTCATTTAATGGATCATATTTACTCAACACATTTGCCCCCTCTCCAAGCAAAATCTTTATTTACCATTATGGGTAAAAATAGAAAAGCTTATACTTGAGGCAGAAGGCAAAGTCAATTTTTTCTTGCATTTTTGTTCGTTTTTAATATAATACAATTTGTTGTACATCGTGATGAAAATAAGCAAAAAGGGTAAATCTAAGGAAGAAAAGTGAATAGAAAAGATGAAAAGAAAATGAAGATAGAAAGAAGGCTGGAAAGATGAATAATGAAGCATTGATGGGGTTAATGGAATTATGGTACACAGAAAAACAAACCCCTAATCATGGGATAACGACGAAGATTTCTAAAACCATACATAGTGAAAAAACAGACTTCCAACAACTAGATATTATTGATACGAATCAATTTGGTCGGATGCTTGTTTTAGATGGTATGGTAATGACCACAATTAAAGACGAATTTGTTTATCATGAGATGATCACCCATGTGGCCTTAAATACACATCCAAATCCTAAAAAAGTTTTAGTTGTCGGTGGAGGAGATGGTGGAGCCATTCGTGAGATCATTAAACATCCTAGTGTAGAAAAAGCAGTATTAGCTGAAATTGATGGTAGAGTGATTGAAACTTCAAAACAATACTTACCTGAAATTGCGGGGGCACTGGATGACCCACGTGTAGATGTTCAGGTCGTAGATGGAATTCAATATATTCACGATCATAAAAATGAATTTGATGTGATTATGGTCGATTCGACAGAACCAGTGGGTCCTGCAGTCGGATTATTTGAAAAAGGCTTTTATCAAGGAATTTATGATTGCTTAAAAGAAGATGGAATTCTTGTTGCTCAAACTGAATCTCCATGGTTTAACCGAGATTTAATTCGTCGAGTGTTTAAGGATATCCGTTCCATATTCCCTATTACCAGACTCTATACCGTTAGTATTCCGACATACCCAAGCGGATTATGGAGCTTTACGATGGGTTCGAAAAAATATGATCCATTAAAAGTGAATGAATCAGAGTTAAAAGATTTAGATACCAAGTACTATTCACCAAGTATTCACAAGTCTGTTTTTCAATTACCTAAATTTGTTGAAGACTTAGTAAAGGAGTAAGGTTTAATGAGATTTGATGAGGCCTATTCTGGAAATGTCTTTATTGCAGCCCATCCTACTTATGAGGATGCTCAAGTCGTTATTTATGGCATGCCAATGGATTTTACCGTTAGTTTTCGTCCCGGTTCAAGGTTTGGCCCGAAAAGAATAAGAGAAGTATCGATCCTTTTAGAAGAATACAGTCCTTATTTAGATCGGGAATTAACGGAAGTAAAGTATTTTGATGCTGGTGATATTCCCCTTCCTTTTGGTAATCCAGAAAAAAGTGTTAATATGATCGGGGAATATGTTGCAAAAATTCTAAAGGATGATAAATTTCCTTTAGGCTTAGGTGGAGAACACTTAGTCACATGGCCAGTCATTCGCGAGGTTTATAAAAAATATCCTAATATGGTTTTAATTCATATTGATGCCCATGCCGATCTAAGAACAGATTATGAGGGTGAACTCTATTCCCATGCAACCCCTATTCGTAAAGCAGTAGAATTGATCGGGGGAGGGAACGTTTATCAATTTGGTATCCGTTCTGGAACCAAAGAAGAATTTGCATTTGCAAGACAAAATTTGAACTTTTATCCCTTTGAAGTACTTGAACCATTGAAAAAGGTGATACCCACGATAAAGGATCGCCCTGTCTACCTTACGATTGATATTGATGTGATCGATCCAAGTGCTGCTCCTGGAACAGGAACTCTTGATTCTGGAGGTACTTCCCCAAAAGAATTGCTTTCAGCGATTCATGAAATGTCTCGCTCAAGACTTCAAATCGTAGGAACTGACATAGTAGAAGTTGCACCTGTTCTTGATTCTTCTGATCAGACATCAATCCTTGCTTCTAAATTAGTAAGAGAAATCCTTTTGGGATTTATTAGATAAAGCTTCTATCCAATGCATCGGAAAGCTAGGATAGAAGCTTTTCTACCGTTAGAAATATCTGTACATAAAACAAGGTGAGAAAAATGGAACAAGATGTAACATTACAAGTCATCACTTATATTCGTCATCCTTATGGTGAAGAGGATAGAATGACGTTTCAGGGGAAGGGCAAATTATATCTTAAAGATGAGTCAGTTTATTTGCGCTATGAAGAACAGTTAGAGGACTTAGGAAAAACAGCGACGATTGTTCAGTGGAAAGAGGCTGAAAAGGATTCACCGGTTGTAACGATTATTCGTCAAGGCGATGTGAGTATGAAACAAGTTTTTGAAAAAGGGAAAACATGGTCAAACGCCTATTTAAGTCCTTATGGCAGATTAGAATTAGAGATGATAACACATCAGGTCAAAATCGAGAAGGAATGGCTAAAAGGAAAAATTTATTTAAGTTATGATGTATACATTGACCAACAAAAAATTGGACATTATCAAGTTGAAATAGAATATCAAGAGGAAAGAGGGATCTTACATTGAAGGAAATTTTATTATCATTGCTAACCGGTGGGGTGGTTGGATTCCTTTTTGCGTTCTTCAAACTACCTATTCCCGCACCACCCGCATTACCTGGAATTATGGGGATTATAGGGATATTTTTAGGATTCAAACTATTTGATTGGTTATTCTAGTTATTTCTTCAAAGAGGCATGGATGACTTTGCTCGTTGTAATATACATCTCTATTTCACTTTTGTGGGCTATCTTAGCAGGAAAAGACCATTTGATAGCGAATAGGATAACTAGGATGGTGATCGTATGCAGGCAAGATTAATTATTTTATTATTCTTTACCCTTATTGTCGTCGTTTTTGCTGTTATGAATATACAACCTGTAGTCATCGACTTTTATTTTACACAAGCAGATGTCCCATTGATATTGATGATTATTTTTTCGATTCTGATTGGAGCACTGTTTATGTTTATCCTTTCATCGATGAAACAAATTCAAACGACAAGAAAAATGAAAACGTTAGAAAAGGAAAACAGCCAATTAAAACAAGAGCTACAGGAGATAAAAAAACAAACGGAGACAGAAACGGTTCATAAGGAAACAGAGGTTAAGACTGAAGGCGAGCAGGCATAAGAATCATTCGATGACATAGGATTGAAGTGAAAGATTCAATCCTTATTTTTTAGTGCGCCACGCATGGCGATTAACTAGACGGTGAAAGTCCGTTATGGGGGTATGTAGCAACCAACCATTAGCCTAAGGCAAGGGTGTCCATCGTGAGGTGGAATCTGAAGGAAGCCGGCGGCAAAG
>NZ_BDGM02000031.1:0-21309 GCF_001748485.2 Tepidibacillus sp. HK-1
CTTTGCCGCCGGCTTCCTTCAGATTCCACCTCACGATGGACACCCTTGCCTTAGGCTAATGGTTGGTTGCTACATACCCCCATAACGGACTTTCACCGTCTAGTTAATCGCCATGCGTGGCGCACTATAAATAAGGGGATTAGGCTACACCTAGTCCCCTTTTTTTCTTAAGTTAATTCCCTAATAGTTTCCGATGATTTTTAAATTAATGATATTCTCTTGTAATTCCTCAATTGCTCGTTGTATTTGTTTATCTAATAAATTCCCTTCAACATCCACATAAAAATGATATTTCCATGGTTGGTTAGGAATTGGCCTTGATTCTAATTTAACAAGGTTAATACCGTGTTTTGTAAAAATTCCTAAACTATCATACAGTGATCCAACATTATGTCGTAAAGAATAGATCAAACTTATTTTTTTACTTTCTTCACTCAATTCCACTTTTCTCCCTACGATGATAAAACGAGTCCAATTTTCTTGATTGGTTTGAATATTGTTCTTTAATACCTTTAAGCCATATAATTCGGCTGCTTCCTTACTTGCAATCGCCGCTTTACTTGTCTCGTTCAATTCTTTAATGAGTTTCGCACTTGCTGCTGTATTATCATAAGTGATCAATTTCCAATCAGGATGCTGATCTAAAAAGGATTTACATTGACGGAATCCCTGGATATGGGAATATACCTCAACAATTGATTCTTCAGTCGCCCCTTCAACACTAAGAAGATGATGTTCAATCGGTAAGATTTCTTCACCTACAATATATAAATCGTATTTTAGCAGAAGGTCATAAACTTCATGAATACCCCCTGTTGATGAATTTTCAATCGGTAATACCCCATAGTCGGCATTCCCCTCTACTAATGCCTTAAACACATCCTCAAATTTTTCAAAATGAAGAACGGTTTCTTTATTACCAAAATATTTTTTTAAAGCTTGATGGCCAAATGCACCTGGTTCACCCTGAAAAGCGATTGTTTTTTTGCTTAATGGTTCCCCAATTGGAAGTAAAATCGATTCTCCTATCAAAAGCAGATCTGACAGATTCCACTTTTTAGCCTGAATCTGTCTACTTAATTTCATGATAATTCGATATAATTCCTGAATTTCTTGAGTTAGTTCTTTATCATGTAGATGTCGAACCACTTTTTCCAAAACGAGTTGTTCTCGATCTTGTTGCAGGATAGGAAGCCCAAGCTCTTGTTTGATTTCTAAGGCTTCTAATGCTTTTTTTATTCTTTTTTCAAAGTATTCAACGATTTGTTGATCATATTGATCAATTTCAGCTCTTATTTGGTCTAACCGTTCCATGTTTCGTACCTCTTTTTCAAAGAAATTAGATTTTACGACCCATTACATCTGCCATTTTCTTCAGATCATTGATTAAGTCATCAAACATCGGTAAGGTTAGTTGCTGGGCTGCATCGCTTAAAGCAATTTCTGGTTGTTGATGGACCTCAACAATAATTCCATCGGCTCCTACAGCCATTGCTGCTCTTGCAAGTGGAATCACCCAATCCCTTTTTCCTGCAGCATGACTTGGATCAACAATCACTGGCAAATGACTTAATTTTTTTACAACCGGGATAGAGCTTAAGTCTAACGTATTTCTTGTATATTTCTCAAAGGTACGAATACCTCTTTCACATAAAATGACGTTCTCGTTTCCTTCAGACAAAATATATTCAGCCGCTAATAACCACTCTTCAATCGTAGCAGAAGCACCTCTTTTTAACAAAACAGGCTTATTGGTTTTACCGATTTCTTTTAATAGTTGGAAGTTCTGCATATTCCTTGCACCAACCTGTAAGACGTCAGAATACTCACTCACAACCCCAACTAAATCAGGAGAGATAACCTCTGTTACAATGGGTAAAGAAGTATGCTCTTTAGCCATTTTTAATAATTGTAGTCCTTCTTCCTGTAATCCTTGAAAACCATATGGCGAGGTTCTCGGTTTATATGCCCCACCTCGAAGCATATGGGCACCTGATTCCTTAACACCTTGAGCCACTGTCATAATCTGCTCTTCACTTTCAACAGAACATGGGCCGGCAATGATTGTAAAAGAGTCGCCACCTACTTGTTGGTTCTCAATCTTTACTGTTGAGTTCTCAGGATGGAATAAACGATTGGCCAATTTAAAAGGTTGTTGTACTCTAATTACTTTTTCAACAATATCAATGGATTCTAACTTACTGGTATCTAATCTTTGTGTATCACCAATTAACCCCAGTATTGTTAAATCCTGTCCACGACTCACATGAACTAATACACCCATTTTCACAATCTTTTCACTTACCTTACTTACTTGCTCTTCATTTACTCCGCTTTTTAATACAACGATCATAATGACGCCTCCTTTATATTTTTTGGTAAAAAAATAGAGGCTCTAATGAGCCTCTTATGAATAAATTAAAGATTAAGCTTTTATTCAATACTCATTAAAAAAGGTAGTTTTCGTTTTTTATAACCCAAAAAACCAGCGCTAAAATAAAAGCCCCAGCTAAAAAAGTAGTTATAAAATCGATTCCCTTTTTTAATATTCGTAAGCATGGTTTAATTCCAACGCCTTTCTTGAACAGTTGTGAAAATTTAAACTAATTTTAACCCTTTAAAGTGTGTGTGTCAACCCTTATTTAAAAACAAGATATTCATGTTTTTGTAAAACTTGATAAGCAGAGACTTGATCTAAACGATTTTCAAGAATAATTTTTAGGCAACCATTTTCAAATTCCCGATTATGAATGATTCCGATATTTTTAATATTGATCTGATGTTCGTAAAGTAAGGTTGAGATCTTGGCAATCATGCCAGGCCGATCTTCGATATCTACAATTAAAGCATATTGCTTGGGGATATCTGTGTTTACCGTATCTACGATTTGGTCTCTCATCTCTTTTGCCTTTGAAAAATAGGTAAACAGATAATCGTTGTTCTCTTCACTTAATCGTTGTTTATATTCATCAATGGTTGTAAGAAGCTGTTTTAATACTAGATCGATTTTTTCTTTATTACTCAAACTAATATGTTGCCATAAATGAGGACTTGATGAAGCAATACGTGTAATATCTTTAAATCCTCCAGCTGCTAATTTGATTAACACCTCTTTATGATCAAACTCTTTAATCATATGCACCAATGCAGAAGCTATAATATGCGGAACATGACTAATAACAGCTGTAAATAAGTCATGCTGTTCTGCATCCATGGTAATTGGCATCGCCCCAATCGCATCGATCATTTCATATAAAAGGGTGATTTTTTCTTCTTTGGATTGCTCTAATGGTGTGAGAATAAAATAGGCATTTTCAAACAAATGGCCTTTTGAATGGATATAACCGGATTTTTCCGAGCCAACCATTGGATGCCCACCTATAAAATCATAGTTTACCTTTGCTGCTAGCTGCATAACTTGCCCTTTGGTACTACCAATATCGATGACAGTAGCCGTATCCTTTACTTTGCCATCAATTCTTTCCATCCATTGTAAGGTGATTTCAATCGGTGTACAAAAGATAATCAGATCAAAAACTTCCCAAGATAAGGTTTCTAAATGATTTAATCCATATTGGATTGTTCGTTCGGCCATAGCAGTTTCTATAGTTGTTTGATCTTGGTCCACTCCCGTAATGGTTACATCCCACTTACTTTGTAATGCCTTTGCTAAAGATCCCCCCATAAGACCTAGACCAATGATTGCAATTTGTTTTCCCAATCTCCTTCTCCCTTTCTCATTTAGTAACATAGTTATATTATAATTTACAGCTTTTATGTTTAAAAGCATTAAATTACTATTTTTCTTTTTAAATTTTTGATTTTGCTTATTTTTCTGATTATTGCTAAATGTATGTAATATCTTTTTTGAATATTTGTCACACCTTTTTCTTTGTTTTTGATTTATAATGTCAATTGAGGATGTGAAATGATTAGCAAATAAATATATCCTTTTAAAGCGTGGATAGAAGAAAATATGATCATCGGGGGAATTCATTATGAGTATTTTTGAGATTGTCATGTTACTTTGTTTTGGTGCAGCATGGCCATTTTCTATTTACAAATCCTATGAATCTAGATCTATAGAAGGTAAAAGCTTTTTATTCTTAACTATTTTACTAATAGGTTATATTGCTGGGATTTTAAATAAACTTTTCAATAGCTATGATGGGGTTATCTATTTATATATCATCAACTTTGCCATGGTTGCAACAGATATGGCATTATATATCCGTAATCGCCGTTTTCAAAACCAACATGTGCAAAAACGCCCATTACGTTCTTCACACTCGCATTAAAGTGTATCGTATTTTGCACACGCTCCGTCATTCATGTCTTTTCTTAAAAGAATATAATAATAATTTAAAACACCTCGATTGAGGTGTTTTTGTTTTACATAAACCATTCATTTAAAAAGAACATGACTAATAAGCCATTGACAAAAGCAATCGTTGCTGATACTTCATAACCATGGCCATGGCTTTCTGGAATCAGCTCCTTGTATACGATATAAATCATAGCCCCAGCTGCAAAAGCTAAACCATATGGGACAATAAAATCCACAATACTTATGGCTAAATACCCAGCAATTGCAGCTACCACCTCAATCATTCCTGTAAAGAGGGCAATGAGAAAGGAACTTCCTTTGCTAATTTTTTGTTGGACTAGGAAAAGCCCAACCAATAGCCCTTCAGGCGCATTCTGCAAACCGATGGCTATAGCTATAAGTGGCCCCAGTTGACTATGTTCTGAGGCATAGGATACCCCAACAGACAAACCCTCTGGAATATTATGTAGAGTAATGGCCACAACAATTAACCATGTTTTATGATCAATTCCTTTTAAATTTTGGTTAAAGTTCTCGATTTCAATGTGCGGTATGACTCTTTCCATTAAAAGCAAAATGTTGGTTCCTAAAAACACTCCTATAAAAACTGGAAGAATTCCTCCCTCTTTTGCCTGAGGGATTAAACTAAATGTACTTGCAGACACCATGACCCCTGCTGTAAAAGCTAAAAGGGTATCTCTCATTCTATGATTTAATTCTTTTAAAAAAAACAGAGGTAAAGCCCCAATGCCGGTGGAAATCCCCGCTGATAGACTACCGATTAACATGTTTATCATACTTTACACCACTCTTTCAAGCAAAGCACTCCTAATATAGTTTAATTTAATATCTTCTTATATTTTACGTGAAAAAAAGAAAAGAAAAAAGTTTTATTCTAAAATGCTAATCTTCAAATGTAGAGTCCCTGTCCATGAACTTGTTAAAAGAAACCAGAAATAATGGTTATCGAAAAAGGCACACTTACGTAATGTAAATGTACCTTTTTCCTGTTTAAGCTTGGAATGTATTGTTTTTATTTTGATCGACCTGTTTCATTTTCCTCATTTTTCTCTCACCACAGGTAATCATTTGATCGTACTTCACTTTATCAAACCATAATTTGTGGTGATGTTCTGCATATTCTGCCTCCATCCATCCTGTTGTCATCGCATTGAAAGATGCTCTTTCTCTGGCATGGAAAACGGTTAAATGCAAATGGATCCCGAAGAAAATCGTGATGATTAACGCAGAAACATCATGTATGACTAGCATCCATACACCCAAAGAACCATTAAACCAATCAAACCATAATGCAAAACCTGACATGGCTAGTAGCAAACCAAAGACAATGACAACTAGAAAATACAATTTTTGTCCTGTATTATACTTATCCTGTGGCGGCATCCCTTCACCACCGATAAAATAGTGTTTAGGAGCGGCCTTCAACCAACCAAAGTCATATTTTCCCCATTTAAAAGCAACTAAAAACCCCCAACGTTTACTAGAAAAAAGAAAATAAATCAGTGGTGCACCAATGAAGAGAATCGCCCCAATGCGATGTCCTTGGCGAAAAGCCATACCTGCTTCTGTTGTGAGCAGTGAAGCTGGTCCTTTAAAGAAAATCATAAACCCCGTTACAAGTAAAAGTACAAAACCAAGGGCAACCATCCAATGCATTATTTGATCGGGAACACAATATCTTTTTACATATTTCGTTCGTTTATAGGCTTTACTCATGTTTCTTCTCCTCCTTCAAAAAATCTTCAGGCTCATCTTTTCCATTAAAGTTAAAGGCGGTGGAAGAAACAATAAAGTTGGCTAGGAATCCAATTCCCGCGACACCCATTAATACCTCGGTAACAGGTTTAATGACCCCGGACCGGAATTCGACTAGTTCATTCGTTTTTGGATTGGTTGGTAAACCATACTCCTCCGGTTTCTCAGTTAAAACGTAAATATAGTGGGTTCCACCCATTAATTTGTCACCGTAAACATTCGCATTTGGAAAACGATTTTTAATTTGTTTAACTCGTTTATAGGCTTGTTTTATTGCCTCATCCCATGACATGAATTCTAATGCTTTGGTCGGACAAGTTTGTACACATGCAGGTGCTTCTCCATTGGTAATCTTATCCTGACAAAAATTACATTTATTCATCTTATCCTTACCTGTAAAAGCATCATGCTGGTATCTTGGGATATCAAATGGACAAGCCTTCTCACAGTAGCCACAACCAATACAGCTTTCCTGATCAAAAGCAACAAAACCTTCCTTATGCTGATATAGCGCCCCTGTTGAACAGATCGCAACACAAGGAGCATCAGAACAATGCATACATTGATCTTTGCGAATTAACCACTCAAAAGTATTGGTCTTCGGATCATATTTTTCATCAAATCGCATCAAGGTTAAGGTATTAAACGAGCGATCAGCAGGGTTTTGGTAAGTACCTGGAACCTTATCAAACTCCGTAGCTGGAAGATTATGCCATTCTTTACAAGCCAATTGACATGCTTTACAACCTGTACAAAGTGAGGTGTCCACTAATATCGCTTTATCTGTTTTTTGTGCCATAATTACTTATCCCCCTTCGTCACATTGCATAAGCATGCCTTATATTCTGGTGTACCTGTATTTGGATCGGTTACCGAGTTGGTCACAAGATTAATTGAATCTCCGCTTACAAGACCTTTGAATCCCCAGCCCCAAGGAACACCAACGACTTCCACTTGTTTCCCATTAATTGTTAAGGTTTGGATACGATCAGTCACCATTGCCGGAATTGTTACTTTTCCACGTGCTGTGGAAATCGTGACTTTATCTCCAGACTGAACACCGATTTTCTTTGCAAGATTTTTACTCATCTCGACAAAGTTGGAAGGCATTAATTCGTTCAATTGCGGTGTATTCCTAGTAACCCCACCTGATAAAAATTGCTCTGTCAACATATAAGTTGTTAAAACATAAGGATAGTCTTTTGCTTCACCCAGTTTTTGAATTTCGGGAACTCTGAACCCACGCAAAATCGGGTTGTTTTTTTGTTTTGGATAAAAAGCATTTTCTACCGGTGACTCTTTCGGCTCATAATGAGCAGGTAATGGGCCATCTGCAATTCCTGCTTCCTTAAATATTGGAGCCACTTTGAATATGTTAGGGTCATACCCTTCTTTCAATTCTACAGATACTTTTTCTGCTTGTGGTTTTGCATAAACGGTACGGAATAAAGCACCTTTTGTATCCGCAATCGGGAATACTTGTGAACCTTCAGGTGTATTTGGTTCTTTATCTTTGGCAGCAACGTCTAAAATATCTGGACCTATCCACTTGGTTCCATCCCACCATACAAGGGCACGATCTTTATCTCTAGGTTTCCCATTAATGTCAGCAGATCCACGATTATAAAGAATACGAATATTGCCTGGCCATGCAAACGTCCAATTTGGATAAAGCCCCAAGCCGCTTGGATCACTATTATCATGACGTAACGAGTGGTTTCCTTCCTCTGTAATCACGCCTGTATAAAGGCCTCCTAAGCCAGAAGAAACTGTGCCTGGTTCTGCTTTTTGGATCTGTGCTGCACTATTTAATAGTTTCCCAGTTGTTAAATCATAGCCATTTATCTCTTTTAAGACTTTCTCAAGATCGATTTCTTCTTTGCCTTCTACATGATAATCCCATGTTAAATCAAGAATTGAGCGATCTTTTTCATCAGTGCTATTTTTATATAATTCTTTTAACTTTAATAGAATCATTGAAATAATATCGGCATCTGGTTTTGCTTCTCCAGGTGGACGAACCGCCGCCGGTTTCCCTTGAATCCACCTTGCAGAGTTGGTCATTGTACCTGCTTTCTCAAAAGACATCGCTGCAGGTAAAAGAATAACCTCTGTTTTGATCTCTTTTGGATTAGCACCAGGATGTTGCCAGAATGATGCCGTTTCCGTTTCAAATACTTCAGAAACGACCAACATTTCTAATTTCGATAAGCCTTTCCAGACTAACTCTAAGTTCGGCGTACTAACCGCAGGGTTTTGTGCAAAAATAAGCCCTAATGTAAACTTCCCTTTGTTCATATTTTCAAAAATGGAAATATGACCTTGGGATGCTTCCTTTGAATCCCGTTTTGGCAAGTAATGATAACCAAACTCATTTTCTGGAGTCGCTTTATCCCCATACCATGCTTTTAATAATGCAATCATCTGCTTCGTTCTTGTCGTGCCAAATGCCATCGCATAATCATTTAATGTCGCATGTTTATCGATTGGCACTGGCATATAACCAGGTAAAATATGTGGTAAACAAGCTATATCGGTTGATCCTTGAACGTTAGGTTCTCCGCGGTTTGCATTGATACCGCCACCAGCCATTCCCATGTTCCCAAGAAGCAATTGAAGGATCGCATACATGCGAATTCCTTGTACTCCTGTTGTTTTTTGGGTCATTCCTAAAGCATAAAGAATGGTTCCTGGTCGATTTTCTACAAGAGTATCGGCAATTAATTTAATTTTTTCCGCTGGAATTCCCGTAACCTGGGAAGCCTTTTCAAATGTATAGTCTTTAAAATGTTCTTTTAATTTCATCAAGACGGTATCGGGATCATCAAAAGAATCTGCTACAAAAGGTTTCCCATCTGATCCTAACTGATAGGTCCAAGTATCTTTGTTATATGTTTTCTTTGCTTCGTCAAAACCAGAGAATAAACCTTCATGAAAAGAGAAATCTGGATTTACTTTGTAAAGTGCTGTGGTGTAATATTTGACATACTCTTCATCGTATAATTTATTCTCAATAATATATTTCACAATCGCCCCTAGATAAGCAATATCTGTCCCTGGACGAATTTGGGCATAGATATCTGCTACTTTCGCGGTCCGATTAAAGCGTGGATCGACGACAATAATCTTGGCACCATTTTTTTGCGCTTTTAATACCCAGCGCATTGCCATTGGATGGTTTTCTGCGGTATTATTTCCTCCAATTAGAAGCACTTTTGCATTTTTCATGTCAGTAAAGCTGTTAGTCATCGCACCACGACCAAATGAAGGGGCTAAACTAGCCACCGTTGGCGCATGTCATATCTCGGCTTGATGTGTGTAATATTGAACACCAAGGGCACGGTTAAACTTTGTGTAGAGATAAGCTTCTTCATTATCGATTTCCGCGCTTCCTAAACTAAACATTCCATTCATACGATTCACTTTCACGACTTTACCATCTTTGGTAGTAATCGTTTTTTCAAAGGTGTTATCACGAACCTCTTTAATCTTATTGGCAATTTTGCTAATCGCATCTTCCCAAGAGATGGGTTCCCATTTGTCACTTCCTGGCTTACGCACTAATGGATAAGTAAGACGCAATTTTGAATTGTGCATTTCTTTTAAGGATCGACCTTTTGGGCATAATGCACCTTCATTAATCGGATGATTTTTTAATCCTTCTGTAGACACGATTTCATTTCCCTTTGTTTTAATCTCAATCCCACATCCTACGGAACAGAAGTGGCAGATACCATATGATGTAGCCGCACCTGCTGTCATTAATGGATATGTTTTATCATTTCCATTGTCTTTAGCAAAGGCTTGTTTTTCTGCAAGGTAGGCAGCTGCTACAGATGCTGCAGTAAATTTAAAAAACTGGCGCCTTGTCAGCTTTGGCATTTCTATCCCCTCTTCCTGAAAATTGATTTTTCTCTTTTGCTCTAAGTTAAGTTCAAAATATTAAAAATATTATTAAATGTGAAATTATTCACAAATAGTGATATTGTTTTTACTTAGTGGTCGGTTGATCATCAATGATCTCTTTTGTTGCACTTTTAAATTCCTTTAATGTTCGGCCAACAACCTTTCGTCCCCCCTCTTTTTATGCTCTCATAATTTCGTCACAAAAAAATTGTAACAAAATTGTCACTTTGTTATACAAAATCTATTTTAATATGAATTCTAAAAAAAGAGAATGATTAATTTTTTTAATTTTCAAATTTATTATTACTATTTTTATGGTGTCAATAGATTTTTCTTTTTTTTAAAAATTTAATATTCTCATGAAGGTATTTTATGAAAAATATTGAATATTTAAACTAATATATATAAATCATGATTCATGGGAGGAAAGCGCATGAGCCAAGAATTAATTTTACCGAAACGATTATTGATGGGTCCAGGACCTAGTGATGTTCATCCGCATGTTTTAAAAGCAATGGCAACCCCATTATTAGGACATTTGGACCCGACCTTTCTTAATATTATGAATGAAACCATGGAATTGATTCGCTATGTTTACGAAACAAAAAATCAAGTAACGATTGCGATGTCAGGTACTGGCAGTGCTGGTATGGAAACGGTATTTGTGAATATGATCGAACCAGGAGACAAGGTCATTATTGGGGTTAATGGTTTATTTGGTCAGCGGATGGTTGACGTTGCAGAAAGAGCAGGGGCTGAAGTGATTCAAGTTCAAGCAGAATGGGGAAGAATCATTGATCCTGCTGATATAGAAAAAGCTTTAAAGAACTATTCCCCTGTAAAAGCAGTAGCGGTGGTACACGCAGAAACATCTACAGGTGCAAACCAACCATTAGAAGAAATAGCAAAACTAGCGAAAGAATATGATGCTTTAATGATTGTTGACGCTGTTACTTCACTAGGTGGAACGAAAGTTGGGGTAGATAAGATTGGGATTGATGCGGTCTATAGCGGTACGCAAAAATGTCTTAGTGCTCCCCCAGGACTATCCCCAGTCAGTTTAAGTGATAAAGCGGTTGAAATTCTAAAAAGCAGGAAAACAAAAGTACAAAGCTGGTACCTTGATTTGTCAATGATCCAGGCTTATTGGGGACAAGAACGTTTTTATCATCATACGGCACCGATCTCGATGATTTATGCACTTCATGAGGCATTAAGATTGATTAAAGAAGAAGGCTTAGAAGCTACCTTTAAACGTCATGAACAAAACGGACGTGCTTTGCAAGCGGGAATTGAGGCGATGGGATTCGAGTTATTTGCGCAAGAAGGTTATCGCTTACCTATGCTCACCTCAGTCAATATTCCCGATGGTGCTGATGATATGAAAGTACGCCATTTATTACTCGAGCGTTATGGGCTTGAAATCGGAGGAGGTTTAGGACCCACAAAGAATAAAATTTGGCGTGTAGGGCTCATGGGATATTCTTCTCAAAGAAGTAATGTCATTCAGTTCTTAACGGCATTGGAGTCAATCTTATCCGAGTTAAAAGTTAAGATCAATGAAGGGGAAGCTGTAAAAGTTGCCGAGAATTACTTAAATAATCATGAATAGTATCGCTTCACCATAGAGTAAAAAATAGGTTTGAGCCCTAATTTTTGCAATGCTTGAATTACAGGTTGAGTAAATCTCAAAACATTAAGGTAGGTCATTAATATTTCCTCTCCTTACACACCTTTACTTCTTTGCATACTTTAAAAATAAATTAGAAACGCTATTAAAAAGAAAAGAGGTGAGTAAAAATGAATTTTCATAGAGCAGAGGAAATTCTTCAAGCGGAAGAAACGATAGAGGTCTTTTATGATGATCAATCTGTTTGGATTAATAGCCTTGATTCTCAAACAGGAACTGCTGAAGTAACAGATATGGATAATCATCGTTTAAAGGTTCCTGTTGATGAACTTACTGAGGGTAAAGTGATATCGTAAGAAACTGAGAAAACCATCAAAGTATCAAAAAACCATGAACAAGGGTGAACATTTCCTATCGGTCATGGTTTTTTCATTCTATGATATATTATCAAATTATTTTTTTTATCTGCTTATCAGATACTTGCAAGAGATCAGATACAATCGACAAGTCACCAATTGGATAAATGTGAACACCTTGAACGATCCCCTTTATCTCCTCAATTAATTTTTGTGCTATCTCTATTCCTGCCTTTCTACCCCCCTGTTCTACTTTGGCAATCATCTCCGATGAAATATGGATACCTGGTACTTTTTCATTAAGATAATAAGCCATTTTCACACTCTTTATAGGAAGAATGCCAAAAATGACATGAACTGGTAGGTCTCTTATTTTCTCTAAAAATCGTTCTACTTGGGAAAGTTCATAAACAGGCTGAGTTTGAACAAATTCCACTCCAGACTCAATCTTTCTTTTTAGTTTTTCCACTTCAAGCTCTAGGTCATCATTACCAGGGTTTGCAGCACCGCCGATAAAGAAATCAGTTGCGCTGTTTAAAGGATTGCCTGATAAGTCCTTTCCTTGATTGAGTTGATAGGCAATGTTGGCTAATCCTGTCGAGTCTACTTCAAAGACTCCTTTTGCTTGTGGGTGATCTCCTCTAGCTGGTGAATCTCCTGTTAAGGTGAGGATGTTTCTAACTCCTAAAGCTGCAGCACCTAATAGTTCTGATTGCAGTCCTATGATATTGCGGTCACGACAAGTTAAATGGAATATCGCCTCTATCCCCATATCCTGTTGAATCACATGTGCTAAAGCAATGGGACTCATTCGTAGTGTAGCCATGGGGCTATCTGCAATATTTACCGCATCCACAATCCCCCTCAAAAAGGTAGCCTTCTCTAAAACAGGCATTGGATTTGCTCCTTTGGGCGGTTCTAATTCTACTGTGGTGACAAATTTCTCTAACGTTAATTTTTCTTTTAATCCATGAATTTGATAGATACTCATTATGATCTTCCCCCTAGCTTTATTCCTTCTTCTTCCACCCTTTCTTCATGATGACAACTTAATGCAGGATAATAGATCATTTTTGTGCGATGGTTTACGTTTTGTTTCAATGCTAAAATTTGTTCCTCATTCCCCTTTACCAGATGGCCTACCAAAAATCCCTTTTGTACAGAGATGGTTTCTCTTTTTATCATTTCTAATTCAAATTGGTGTAGCTTTACTTGCCAAAACATTTGATCTGCACTAGTCATTGGATGATGTTGCTCATGAATGATTAACCAAAATGGATTTTCTATTGATTCTGTAACCGTGGCCGTTGTTTCTATTTCCTTTTTATGGTGATAGGAATAGGTTGGATGTTGAAGAACGTCTACTAAATCCTCTACAATTGCACTAGCTGTAGGAAGAGAGCCTGCTCCTGGACCTTGTAAAAATAAGCGGCCAACAACATCAGTTTCAATGATGATCGCATTATCTACCCCTTCAACACTATACAATGGATTAGACTCTGCTAAACAGGTTGGTTCTACTCGGACATTCCAGCCTGTATCTGACTTATAAAGTGATGCAACTAGTTTCATTCGTAAGCCTAGTTCTTCAACAAGAGCCAATTGTTCCAGCGTAACCTCCGAGACACCAATCTTTTTCACTGAAGTCCAGTTTGGTCGTTCAGGAAAGATGATGTCACTTAAAACCATTAATTTATAAAAAGCATCCCAGCCTTCAATATCATTTGTAGGATCTGCTTCTGCAAAACCTGCTGCTTGTGCTTCCTTTAACGCCTGTTTAAAGGAAATTCGTTTTTTCCTCATTTGACTCAGAATATAATTCGAAGTCCCGTTTATAATCCCTTGGATTTTTGTAATTTGATTCACTTGAAGCAATTGTTTAATCGTCCGAATAATAGGAATTCCACCAGCTACACTAGCTTCAAAGGCTAGCATTACCCCATATTGTTTCGCGATTTCCTTTAATTCAGCTCCATTAAATGCCATTAATTCTTTATTTGCTGTAATCACATGACAACCTTTTGAGAGTGCCTGAATGATATATTGATAGGCAGGATCTCTTCCCCCTATCATTTCAATGACTACGTCTAATTTAGGTAATTGTAAAATATCCTGATAATTCGTTGTAACGAGAATAGAATCCCTCATCTCCAAAACTCGTTTCTTCTCTATATCCTGAATCAAAATCGCAACGACTTCAACAGACTTGCCTAAGATATGTTGTAATTGTTTTTGATGGGAAATGATCGTTTGATATACACCAGTTCCCACCGTACCCAAACCTAGTAAGGCTACCTTAATCGATTCCATATAAACCCTCCTTTACAATCGATCCCCATTTATCAAATTCGACTAAAAAACCATCATGGCCATAAATCGTATCGATCTCATAAAAATTTGCATGACCTCCTAATTGACGATAGGCCTCTGTTAGCTCCATTAAACTTTCTGGCGGATAAAGCAAATCCCCTTTATAGGCAATAGCGATCATAGGGGCTTTTAATAATTTCAAGGCTTCTTTCCATCCTCCACGGCCACGACCGATGTCATGACTATCCATCGCTTTAAGTAAATATAGATAGCTATTGGCATCAAAACGTTTTGTTAATTTATCTCCTTGATAACTAAGATAAGATTCTATTTCAAACGTAATTTCATCGTGGGAATTCCCCCACTCATTACGAAGGCTCCTCTGAAAACGTTGATTATACAACTCTTGTGAACGATAAGTAATCATTCCTAACATACGTGCAAGACTTAATCCATGATCAGGTTTATCTTCCAATGGATAATTTCCATGATTCCATTTAGGGTCATGAATAATAGCAAAGCGGGACATAGCATTAAAAGCGATGGCATAGTCACTTAAATAAGAAGTCGCAGCAAGAGGAAATAGCTTATCCATAAAGGTAGGGTAAAGAATTCCCCATTCCAAAACTTGCATTCCACCTAATGACCCTCCAATCACAGCATGCACATGATCAATACCCATTTTCCTTAATGCTTTGTATTGAGCATGAACCATATCCCTGATGGTAACAAAGGGAAATGAAGCACGATAAATCTCTTTATTGTCCGGGTTTATACTTAAAGGACCTGTTGTACCATTACATCCACCAATCACGTTTGTCGTAATCACTTGATACTCATTCGTATCAATCCATTGATAGGGGCCAATCATCCCAGACCACCAACCAGATGTCCTATCATTTCCATAAGCAAATTGATTTCCTGTCAAACCATGACACACTAATATAACAGGTGCACCAATGGAACCTACCCTTTCATAAGCTATATGAGCTTGTGGTAAAATCGTTCCAGATTCAAGCATTAAATCTCCAATTTCTATTTTTCCATACTCATAATGAAGATTGATCTCTGCCACCGCCATCCTTACTCCTCCTCTTCATCCATTCAAATCCCCCAAAAAAGTAAAATCCCCTTCCTAAGAAGAGGGATTAAAAAACCATCTCTTCAAGAAGAGATGGTGATCGCCGCTCTTCTTATCTATCAGAACATGAATGTTCTGCAGGAATTGGCACCGCGTTTTATTTAAACCGGTTGCCGGGCTTCATAGGGCCAGTCCCTCCGCCTCTCTGGATAAGAATTTCCTTTATTAAATTAAATGGTTAATACAAGAATACAATGCATTAAAACAGATTGTCAAGGGATTTTTTTTAAATGATTCCTTTGTTTTAATCACCTATTCTGCACAGGTTAAATATATTGTTATGGAAGCCTATATATGCGGGGTGAATCAATGGCTGTAATAAAAGCTAATTCAAAAGACGTGAAACTGTTGGCTAGATTAATGAGGGCTGAAGCTGAAGGTGAAGGGAAGCTTGGCATGCTAATGGTCGGTAATGTTGGAGTTAACCGTGTACGTGCTAGTTGTTTAGACTTTAAAAACATTCGGACAGTTAAGCAGATGGTTTTCCAATCTCCTGGTGGATTTGAAGCGGTTCAAAAATCTTATTTCTATCAAAGAGCCAGAACACAGGATATCCAACTAGCAAGAAAAGTGATTAGAGGTAATAAATACCACCCAGCCACTCGAGCATTATGGTTTTTTGAACCACTAGGTCCGTGCCCAAGAACATGGTATAACCAACCCAATGCGGGGCGCTATAAAGACCATTGTTTTTTTCACCCTACTTACAGTAATTGCCCTTCCGTTTACCGAACTTATTAAAGAGGAGTTGAATTTCGATGTATCCTTACAATCCATACTATTATGATTCATATTTAATCAATCCCTATGATATGAATATGCCCGATTACATGCAACCAATGGTACCACAACAACCAATGGTACCAATTCCACCATCACCTGAAACAGGAATCGATGTGCCTGGTCTTTTACCAGCAGAACAATCTTATATTGAAAATATTTTAAGACTTAATTTGGGAAAAATTGCAACGATTTATATGACTTTTGAAAACAATAAAGAATGGAATGCCAAAGTATTTAAAGGTAGTGTGGAAGCTGCAGGTCGCGATCATATTATTATTAGCGATCCACAAACTGGAAGACGTTATCTTTTATTGATGGTTAATCTTGATTATATCACTTTCGATGAAGAACTAAACTATGTTCCTCCAACTGTCAGATTATAGCCTTTTAAAACAGAAGGGACACCTTTAACGTGTTCCTTTTATTTTTGCATCGGCTCTAGTTCTCTTGCAATTTCTTCTTTCTCTTTTTTAGATAAGGCTAACCATTGAAATCCATTTATTATAAAAACAAGCCCCATATCGCTACAGGGCTCATGTGCTCAAGATTTGTTTTTACTTTAATTTGGCTAACACTTCTTGCTCTACATATTCTTTAATTTCTTCAGCTGTTTCCATTTGTAATACTTTTTGTGCCACATTTTTCATTTCAGACACATTCAACTTACGGATCAGGGATCGTGCAGGTAGGACGGAAGAAGCACTCATGCTAAATTCATCTAAGCCCATTCCTAAAAGAATTGGAATCGCTGTAAGATGCCCTGCCATTTCTCCACACATTCCAGCCCATTTACCTTCTTTATGAGCAGCTTGAATCACCATATGGATCAAACGTAATACAGCAGGGTTGAATGGTTGATACAAATAGGAGACTTGTTCGTTCATTCGATCCGCTGCCATCGTGTATTGAATCAAATCATTGGTTCCAATACTAAAGAAATCCACTTCTTTAGCTAATTGATCAGCGATAATGGCGGCTGCAGGAATCTCAATCATCATTCCTACTTCCATTTCTGGATTAAAAGGAACCTTTTCATTGATTAATTCTTGTTTTACTTCTTCTAAAACCTGATTGGCTTGGCGAAGCTCTTGAAGTGAAGCAATCATGGGATACATCAATTTAATATTGCCAAATACACTTGCCCGAAGAATTGCCCTAAGTTGGGTTTTGAAAATATCGGTTCGGTCCAAGCATAAGCGGATCGCCCGATAACCCAAAAACGGATTCATTTCCTTTGGTAGGTTAAGATAAGGTAACTCCTTATCCCCGCCAATATCTAAGGATCTGATCACAACAGGGCTTTCTTGACTAAACATTTCAGCTACAGTTTTATAAGCTGCAAACTGTTCTTCTTCAGAGGGTAAGTCACTTCTACCCATGTAGAGGAATTCGGTACGAAATAAACCAATCCCTTCTGCTCCATTTTCTAAAGCGCCTTTACCATCTTGAGGGTTGCCGATATTTGCTACGATTTCAACTTGATGTCCGTCTGCAGTAATCGAAGCCTCATTTTTTAAGGTTTTTAGTTCAGCTAAATGCGCTTCATACTGTTCTTTTTTTGTTCTGTATTCCATAACCAAATCATTTTCAGGATTGATATAAACGATTCCCTCATTTCCATCAATAATGACATAGTCCTCTTGATTGGTCTTTTCAAGAATATCCTTTAATCCTACTACAGCTGGAATCTCCATCGATCTTGCCATAATTGCTGAGTGAGAGGTTCTTCCTCCAATATTCGTAGCAAAGCCTGCTACCATTTCACGATTTAATTGGGCAGTATCTGATGGTGTTAAGTCATGAGCAATCAAGATGACCGGCTCTGCAAACTCATCTAAAGACATTTCTTTAATCCCTAATAACCGTTTTAAGACCCTACTGCTTACATCACGAATATCTGCAGCACGCTCTCTCATATATTCGTTATCCATACTTTCAAAGATCATAATAAATTGATCTGTAATCTCTTGTAATGCTGCTTCTGCATTGATTAAATCGGTCTTAATTTTGTCTTTTACAGCACCAATATACTCTGGGTCTTGTAGCACAAGAATATGCGCGGAAAAAATCTCTGCTTCCTTTTCTCCTAATTTTTGCAGCGCCTTTTTCTTAATTAGTTCCAATTCGTCAATCGCTAGTTTTACTTTTTCTTCAAAACGGTTGATTTCTTGCTCCACTTGCTCTGCTTGAAGGGAATGCTTCTTTACTTCAATCTTGTCTTCTTTCAAAAGAAAGGCTGGCCCCATCGCAATACCTGAGGATGCTGCAATGCCTGTCCAATTCATTTATACAAACCCCCTTATCCCATGATTAAAAGAAAAATGATTACTCAAGGACAGATTCTAGAATCTCACCAATTGCATTTAGTGCCTCTTCTTCTTTTTCTCCACTGGTTACCACGGTTACTTGGTCTCCTTGTCTAATTCCTAAGGACATTACGCCCATAATACTTTTTGCATTTACGGTTTTATCCCCTTTAACTAAGGTGATTTCTCCAGGGAATGAACTTGCTTTTTGTACTAATAATGTAGCTGGTCTTGCATGAAGACCAGCTGGGTTTTTGATTGTAAATACTTTTTCCATAATGAAATTCCCCCTATTTAATCATCTATCTAAATAAAACTTTAATCTTTCTTATCGATGATTGCAACCTCTGTTTCCTTGGCAACAGCTTTTCCCTTATTCACCTTTAGTACCTGGTTCTCTTGTAAATTTGTGAAAACAATTGGTGTAATCGTTGAAGTTGCATGTTTTTCAATATACGGCAGGTCAACCTTTAATAATGACGTACCTACTTCAACTTCATCCCCTTCATTTACTAATAATTCAAATCCTTTTCCCTCAAGTTTCACGGTATCGATTCCCACATGAATCAAAACTTCTAATCCACTATGAGAGACTAAACCAATCGCATGTTTGGTTGGGAATGCATTTACCACTTTTCCTTTAATCGGTGAAACGATTTCCCCTTTTTCCGGTTTCATAGCGAAGCCATCCCCCATCATTTTCCCTGCAAAAACTTGATCAGGCACTTCAGTGATGTCAATCACTTCACCTGTTAGAGGAGCAACGATAAATTCAACACCATCGACTACTGTTTCAATATCACTTGTTGTAGATGGAGCTGCCTTCACATCCTTAATCTCCTCAGGACTTTTTCCATTGATGACTGCTTTGATTTGCTCTTTTAATTGATCTGATTTTGGGCCAAAGATGGCTTGAATATTATTTCCTACTTCTAGAACACCTGCAGCACCAAGCTGTTTAAGGAGATCTTTATTTACTTTACTGATATCATGAACAGATACACGTAAGCGTGTAATACATGCATCTAAATTAGCTATATTTTCTTTTCCTCCAAGTCCTTTCAAAACACCTACGGCTAAATTACCAACCTTTTCAGTGCCTTGAACTTGTTCCTCATCTAATTCGCGACCAGGCGTTCTTAAATTCCAAGTGCGAATCGCAAAGCGGAAGCCGAAGTAGTAAATAACAGAGAATACTAAACCAACAGGAATAACTAACCACCAATTTGTTCGGTTAGGTAATACACCAAATAAAATATAGTCAATCACTCCACCTGAGAAGGTCATCCCAATCTTTACATTTAAAATATGCATAATCATAAATGACAAACCAGCAAAAACTGCATGAACTGCAAATAATGCAGGAGCCACAAAAAGAAAAGTAAACTCAATCGGCTCTGTAATCCCTGTTAAAAAAGAGGTTAAAGCTGCAGAAGCTAAAATTCCTCCAACTAATTTGCGTTTTTCAGGACGAGCTTCATGATACATCGCTAACGCAGCAGCAGGGAGTCCAAACATCATAAATGGGAATTTTCCTGTCATAAAAGTACCTGCCGTTAATGGAACCCCATCCTTTAACTGAGCAAAGAAGATCGATTGGTCACCACGAATCACTTGACCCGCTTTATTCACATATTCACCAAATTCAAACCAGAAAGGTGAGTAGAAAATGTGATGCAAACCAAATGGAATGAGCGAACGTTCAATTAAGCCAAAGATAAAGGCAGCTAAGGTTCTATTCGTATCAATCATGCTATAAGAAAATGTATTTAATGCATGTTGAATGGGCGGCCAGATAAAAATCATCAGAATCCCTAATAGAAGTGCTGATCCAGCGGTTACGATCGGTACAAAACGCTTACCAGCAAAGAACCCTAAAAACTGTGGCAACTCGATATTGTAATACTTTTTGTACAGATAGGAAGCTAAAATACCAACAATGATCCCCCCAAACACCCCTGTTTGTAAGGTTGGGATTCCCACAACCATGGCATAGGACTTATCTGCAGCAACCATATCTGGCGTTACACCTAAGATGACACCCATCGTAATATTCATGATTAAGAAACCAATGATTGCGGCAAGTCCTGCTACCCCTTCACCTCCAGCTAATCCTACGGCAACTCCTACCGCAAACAACAACGATAAATTTCCAAAGATGATTCCCCCAGCTTCTTCCATCACTTTTGCAACTAATTGAAATGTCGGATTTGATAAAAAAGTAAGCCTTTGCACTAATGCTGGGTTTTGAAATGCATTACCAAAAGCAAGCAATATTCCCGCTGCAGGCAAGATGGCAACTGGAAGCATCAGCGATTTTCCTACTTGTTGTAGGATACCAAATATTTTTTTAAACATAAAATCAACCTCCAATAGTAATTTAAACACAAAAAAGACATGAGAAATCACCAACTTATACAACTTAGGATGTCGCATAAATCGGAAATTTACTCATGCCTGATCGAATCAGTTACACGATTCTTTACTTTGTATTCATTTTCTGATAGATTCGCTCAATATGTAGCGTAAGATAACTTACTTCTGCTTCTGGTATCTGTGCCTTTAATTCATTCTGCATGATTTTAACGAGTTGCCAACTAAGATTATAGCATATGGGATATTCTTTCCGCAATAAGGTAGTTAATGGAGTCTGAGTCAAGTATTTGTGGGAGGAATTTTATTCCATCCACATTTACGTAAGCGTATTCATATTTTATGGGTTTTCCAAAGTAAAATCATATATTATTTTTTAAAATCCTTTTAATTCCTTTAGT